>JAHWJN010000009.1 GCA_019348395.1 Chloroflexota bacterium | reverse complement strand
GAACACGGGATCGTGCCCGGCACGGTGACGGTCGACGACAAGTGGCAGACAACCTACGGGCGCAACGAGGCCGACGTCGAGCGCTGGCCCGACCTGCGCGGCTGGATCGCCGAGCGGCACGCGGCCGACCAGCGGGTGCTGCTCTGGTTCAAGGCCTGGGATCCTGAGGGGCTGCCGGACGGGGCCTGCATCACCGATCGACTCGGCCATCGCGTGGCCGCCGACCCGGAGTCGCCCGCGTACCGGGCGATCCTGCAGGAGTCGCTGCATCGGATGCTCGGGCCGGACGCGCTCGACGCGGACGGGCTGAAGGTCGATTTCACCGCCCAGACGCCATCGGGTCCCGGTCTGCGGCACGCCGGCGATGCCTGGGGGGTCGCCCTGCTGCATCGGCTCCTGGCGCTCGTGTACCGGTTCGCCAAGCAGGCAAAGCCCGATGCGCTCATCGTGACCCACACGCCGAGCCCGCTCTTCGCCGACGTGACCGACATGATCCGGCTCAACGACCTGCTTCGCCTGGACGACCCCACGCCACACCCGCCGGCCGTGCCCCAGATGCGGCACCGGGCGCGCATCGCTAGTACGGCGGATCGGGGCTGGCTGATCGACACCGATGACTGGTGCATGCCGTCGAAGGCCGAGTGGCGCGCGTACCTCGAGGTGAAGCCGGGGCTGGGCGTGCCCGCGCTCTACTACGCCACCGGGATGGATCTCAGCGGCGAGCGGTTCGATGCGGCCGACTACGCCGCGATCCGGGATGCCTGGGCCCGGTGGGAGGCACGTCGCATGCGCGAGGTCCGGCCATGAGCGATCCGCGCCGGCTGGCGCTCGTCCACACGGTGGCTGGCCTGGTGCCCCGGTTCCGGGAGCTCGCCGCCGAGCTCATGCCCGAGGTCGAGACCTTCGACATCGTCGACGAGACGCTGCTCCGCGACGCGACTGCCGAGGGCCGCGTCTCGCTCGACACCGCCAGACGGCTGTTCGCGCACCTCGCCGCGGCGGAGCGCCACGGGGCCGATGCGATCCTCGTCACCTGCTCGTCGATGGGCGGCACGGTCGATGCCGCGCGTCGCTTCGCCGGCGTGCCGCTGCTGCGCGTGGACCAGGCCATGGCCGAGCAGGCGGTGCAGCGGGGCTCGCGGATCGGCGTGCTGGCGACCCTGCGCTCGACGCTCGAGCCGACCGGCGAGCTCGTGCGCCGCACGGCGGCCGAGTCCGAGAACGAACGATCGACCGAGGTCCGGGAGGCCGTGTGCGACGGCGCCTTCGAGGCGCTGCGCGCCGGCGACACCGACCGCCATGACGAGCTCGTGCGCCGCGGCCTGCGCCAGCTGCTCGGCTGGGCGGACGTCATCGTGCTGGCCCAGGCCTCCATGGCTCGCGTGGTCGACACCCTGGAGCCGGACGAACGCGAGGTTCCGATCCTGTCCAGCCCCCGGCTCGGCATGGAGCGCATGCGCGACCTCCTGACGCGCCGCTAGGGCCGACGTGACCGCCAGCACCGACGCCTTCGCTGCCATCCGAGGGCGTGCGGCCGGCCGGCCGGCGGTCGTGCTCGACGATGATCCGACCGGCACCCAGACGGTTCGCGACCTGTTCGTCCTGACCGAGTGGGACATCGACCGCATCGCCCGCCGCCTCACCGATCCGGCGCTCTTCCTGTCGACCAACTCGCGCTCGCTCGAGGAGGCCGATGCCGTCGACATCACGCGAGACGCCGTGCGTACCGCCCTCTCCGCCGCGCGCCAGTCCGGCCGTCCCATCAGCCTCGTCTCGCGCAGCGACTCGACGCTGCGCGGCCACTTCCCGGCGGAGACGCTGGCGATCGCCGACGCGATGGGTGCGCCCGACGCTCGCGTCCTGCTGGTGCCGTTCTTCGGCGAGGGAGGCCGTGTGACCGTCGACGACGTGCACCTGCTCGACCGCGACGGCATCCGTACGCCGGTCGCCGAGACGGAGTTCGCGCGCGACGCGACGTTCGCCTATCGGTCCTCGAACCTGCGGGACTGGGTCGCGGAGAAGTACGCGGCGGGCGGCTACTCGCTGCCCGGTGTCGAGAGCCTGGCGATCGACACCGTCCGGACCGGGGCCGATGCCGTCGCGGGGGCCCTTCGCGCCCTCCCGGGCGGTGGGGTCATGATCGCGAACGCCGAGACCGATCCCGACGTCGAGGCGATCGCGCTGGGCGCACTGCGCGCCGAGGACGATGGCCTGCCGCTCGTCGCTCGCACCGCGGCCTCCTACGTGCGCGCACGGGCAGGGCAGCCTTCGGCGCCATCGCTCGTGCGCGATGAGCTCGACGTCCGGGGTCCGGGTCTCATCGTGGTGGGCTCGCACGTGCCGACGACGACGCAGCAGATGGACGTGCTGACCGCGGAGCACCCGGAGCTCGCCGTGCACGAGCTGGACATCGGGGCCGTCCTCGCCCGCGACCCGAGGGTGACGAGGCGTGCGGCGGAAGCGCTGGACGAGGCGCTCGGGGCCGGGCGCACCGGGATCGTCGCCACCGAACGACACCCTCGCGACATCGGGCTCGCCGGCGGAAAGGCGGTTTCGCGGGCGCTCGTCGAGACCGTCCGCCACGTCCGCCACCGGCCGGCCTGGGTCATCGCCAAGGGCGGGATCACGAGCTACGACGTCGCCCGGCACTGTCTGGGCATGGCCGAGGCCCGCATCGCCGGTCCCCTGCTCACCGGCGTGCCGGTCTGGATCAGCGGCAGCGGCGGCCGGTGGCCGGGCGTGCCGCTCGTGGTCTTTCCGGGCAACGTCGGCAGCCGCGACTCACTCCTCGAGGCGTACCGCCGGCTCAGCGGCGGCGGCTGAGAACCGCTCAGAACAGGTCCGCCAGCATCCGTGCGGCGCGCGCAGCCCCGTCGGAGGCGACCGGCCGGTACGTCACCGGTCGATCGATCGTCGCCGTGATCGCCGCGGCGATCGCATCAGGGTCGCTGGTCCGGTAGTCCATCCGGCAGCCGGCCCCATATCGGTCCAGGCGGTGGGCGACGTGAATCTGCTGCTCGAAGTGGTTCGCCAGGGGGAAGTACAGGAACGGACGCCCGTTGGCCGTCAGCTCCATGCACGTGGTCAGGCCGCCCTGGACCACGGCGATGTCGCAGGCCGCCAGGTGGCGGTGCAGGTCGGGCACGTAGCCTCGCAGCGTCACACCCTCGTTGCTCGGCAACGACTCCGGATCGATTCGCGGCCCGGTGACGACGAGGAACCGGAGATCCGGCATGCGTCCCCGGACGATCGGTACCGCATCAAGAACCCGACGCAGGAGCGGCGCGCCGACCGCCGACCCGCCGACCGTCACGACGCAGACGCGCTCGTCGTCGCGGTACCCGAGCTGCGCTCGCAGATCCGCTCGGGCATTGCCATCGACCGGCTCGAGACCGGTGATGTAGCCGGCAAACTGGAAGTTCTCGCAGGTCCATTCGCGAATCTGCGGCAGCCCGGGCCCGAAGCGTTCCGGCACGATATCGTCCGGATCTCCAACGAAGATGGAGTGGTCGCGGAGGCGGCGGTAGCGGGCCCGGTGCTCGATCATCTCGGCGTTGTAGTCGGCGGTGATCGCGGCCTCGCGCTCGCCCCCCTCCGGCATCGGCACCCAGCCGACGAAGTCGGTCATCCAGGCGTAGGAGAAGCGCTTGAGCTCGGGGTTCTCGTGGAGGTGGTAATCGACCTCCCAGGCCTCGTCGCCGATGACGAGGTCGTAGGGCACCTGCTCGACGAGGTCGTGGAACACCATGAAGTTGCTGAGGAGGATTTCGTCCATGCGACGGATGGCCTGGAAGGCGTGGAGGTCGTGCTCGCCCGACTCGTTCTCGATGTGAGCCGATTCGCTTGCCAGGTCGGCGGATGCCGGATGGAGCGCCTCCCCCTCCGCAGCGAGGACCGCGGTGACCGGGTGCTGGGCGAGCCAGTCGATCTCGAGGTCGGGTACCAGACGCTTCAGCTCCTTCGCGATCGCGACGTCGCGACGCGCATGGCCGAGGCCGATGGGCGAGGAGATGTAGAGCGCCCGAGGACGGCGCCCGAGGGAGTACCCCCGCACCGGGGTTCCTCCTCTGGTCGCAGCGCCGGGGCGAGGCGGATGGACTCGGTCGACGAACTCGCGCACGAGCCGGTTGAAGAGCACCGGCTCGCGGACGCTCGGGATGTGGCCCGCGCCGGCCAGCTCGACGAACTCGCCACCCATGGCCCGGGCCAGCTCGCGGCCGCGCGAGACCGCGGTGACCTCGTCGGCGGCGCTGTGAATGACCAGGCTCGGGCATTGCACACGGGCGGCGAGCTCGGCGGCCACGGTTTCCGGATGGGAGCCATCGGCGAAGTACGGCGCGACCTGGGTGTGGATGAGGGTCTCGGCATCGGTCTCCAGGCCCCAGCCGACGGCATCCTCGATCGGCTTGGTGGAGTGCGGCTCGCTGAAGCATCGGCCGAAGAAGAACTGGAGGAAATCGGAGTAGTCCTGCCGCCAGTAATGATGGTTGTACTTGGTCCAGCCCTCGTACACGTCCAGCGGTTGGTCCACGGGCGGACCGTCTCGGGAGGCAAGTGGGTCGCCGAGCGGCACCGATGGAGCCTCGACGACGAGCGCCTCGACGCGGTCGGCGTGTTCCGCCGCCATCCGCAGCGCCCAGGCGCCGCCGATGGACAGCCCGAGCACGATCGCCCGGGCCGTGTCCGTGGCGTCGAGCACCGCCACCGCGTCGGCGACGAATTCGGTGTCCGCGTAGGCCCGTGCCTCGTCGGGGCGGTCCGATCGGCCGTTGCCCCGGCCGTCGAAGGTGACCACGCGGTAGTGCCGGGCCAGATACGGCACCTGCATCTTCCAGATGCGCGAGTGAACGATCGACCAGGTCGGCAGGAGGAGCAGGGTCGGCTCACCCGAGCCGAACGCCTCCCAGGCGATGCGGACGCCGTCGCGCTCCACGAAGCCATCCGCGTCAGGCAGTCGAGCACGCACCGGTCAGCCTCCGCGCGGCGGTCCCGCGGCGCGCCGCTCGGCCGAGGCGATCTGCTCGTCGATCCAGTCGAGGAGCAAACGATGACCGGAATCGGCGCCCGACAGCTGCTCGAGGATGATGCCCTGGTTGAAGGTGGCGACCAGCGCGACCGCGACGTCGGCCGGTAAGCGTTCCTCATCGATGCGAAGCTCGGCCAGGCCGTCCTGGAACGCCGGCCGCAGGACGCCGACCCACGTGTAGAGGACCTGGCGGACCCGGTCTCGCATCCCCGCGTGGTTCCAGGCCATCGCCTGGAGCTCGAGCCAGACCTTCTGGTAGCCCGACTCGAGGTCATCGGTGAGGTGCCGCATCGCGGTGCGCCATTTCTCGACGAACGGCTCAGGACCTGCGTAGAGCGCCCTCTGGCGCTCGATGAGCCGAGCCGTGAACCGCTCGAGGGTCTGGAGAAGGAGCTCATCCATCGAGCCGAAGTAGTAGTGCACGAGCCCCTGGTTCACTCCCGCTCGCTCGGCGAGGGCCCTGACGGTGACGCCGGCGTGGCCGACCTCGACCAGGAGCTCCTCCGCCGCGTCCAGGAGAGCCGTCGTCGCCTGCCGGCGAGCGGGAGTGATGGTGGCCATCGGCACAGTCTAGGCGTCGCCGCTCACGGCTTGGCCTCGAGCACCATGTTCAGCGGCGACTCGGCGACGCGACGGACCGATCCGAAGCCGGCCTCCTCAAGAACGTCCCGCAGTCGCGCCTCTCCCGCCTGCGCGCCCAGCGCCAGGCCCACCGGCTGCGCGATCGAGCCCGGCGTGCACAGGAAGTTCGAGAACGCGTAGTACGCCGCGCCGATCGGGTTCTGGTTTTCCTCGACGCGGTCGCCGGCAATCGGCTCGACGACCATGAGGGTGCCGTCATCGGCGAGCGCCGAGCGGGCATGCCGTGCCGCGCCGACCGGGTCGCCCATGTCATGGAGCGCGTCGCAGAAGGTCACGAGGTCGTATCTGCCGGCGAACCCGTCGGCGGCGGCCACCTCGAACCGCACGCGGTCCGCGACGCCCGCCTCCTCCGCCGCGAGACGGGCCGCCTCGACCGACCCGGGATGCGGATCGAAGCCGATGAAGCTCGAGGACGGATACGCCTGCGCCATCACGATGGTCGAGGTGCCGTAGCCGCATCCGATGTCGGCGACCGTCCCTCCTGCCAGCAGCCGGTCGTGCACGCCGTCGAGTGCCGGAATCCACGCCGATGCCAGGAAGGCACGGTACGACGGCCCGAAGAGGCGTTCGCAGCCGGGATAGAGGTCCGCGTCGTGTTCACCCCAGCCGATCCCTGCTCCTGTCCGGAAGGCCTCCGTCAAGGCATCAGCCGATCGGACCGAGGCGAGGCCCAGCTGGAAACCACCGACGACGAACGCGGGGCTCGTCTCGTCGGTCAGGGCCACGGCATGCTCCGCCGGCAGCCGATACCGACCGTCGCCCTCGTAGGTCACGTAGCCGGCGGTCGCCTGGGCGTTCAGCCACTCCCGCGCGTACCTGGCCCGCGTGCCCGTGCGCTCCGCCAGCTCCTCCGGTGTCAGCGCGCCGGCACCGGCCAGCGCGCGGTAGAAGCCGAGCCGGTCGCCGACGACGACGAGGGCTCCGTTGACGAGCGCTCCGAAATCCCCGACCGCCTTTCCGACAAAGCCCATGAGCCGATCGGTGTCGAGTTCCGGGATCGGCGCCGGCGACGCCACCGTCTCGGAGAGGGGTGCAGATGCTGTTGCCATGACATGCCTCCGTGTTCCCGCTGTGCCTTAGTCGATTGACTAAGGCAATGGTGTAACACGGCCGACGGCGCATGTCAACAACCGGCGCGCCACTGCAGCGTCAACCGAGCGGGATGCCGTTCAGATGGTCGAAGGCGGGCGCGGTCGGGCGATACTCGAGGCCGATCGGACCCTCGTAGCCGGCGCCCCGCAGGGCGGACGCGATCGCATCCCAGTCGAGCGACCCGGTGCCCGGCTCGTGCCGTCCGGGGACGTCGGCGACCTGGACATGGCCGATGTGCGGACCGGCGCCTCGGACCTGCGCGGCGACGTCCGGGTCGGTGAGCCCGAGGTGCCAGGTGTCGAGCTGCAGCTTCCAGCCGTCGCCGGCCAGGGATTCGAGGAACGGTCGCGCCTCTTCGACCGTGGCGAGCAGGTAATCCGGGTTCTCGTGCCGGTTCAGCAGCTCGGTGACGAGGAGCACGCGGTGTTCCCTACTCATGGCGAGGGACCAACGGAGGTTCTCCTCCAGGCACGACCGCTGATCCGCGTCCGTCGCATGGGCCACGCGATTGCCGGCGAGAACGTTGATCGTCGTACAGCCGAGGTCGAGGGCCAGATCGAGGGCCCTGCCGAAGGCCTCGCGCCATTCGCCGATGCGGGCGGGGTCGTTCGGCCAGCCACGCTCCCCCGCCTCCAGGTCGCCGGCCGATGCGTTGATCAGCGCCACCCGGAGGTTCGCGTCCGCCACGGCAGCGCTGGTGGCGGCAGGATCGTCGGGCCAGGGAAACTCGACGCGGGAGAACCCCGCGTCGCGGGCCGCGGCGAATCGGTCCAGCCAGGCATGCTCGGTGAAGAGCCATGCCACGTTCGCCGCGAAGCGCTCCGGGATCACGCTGGGCCGTTGCCCGCGACCACGTCGCGATACCACGCGAACGAATCCTTCGGAATCCGACGCTGCGTGGGGTAGTCCACGTAGCTGAGACCGAAGCGGGGCCCGTATCCCTCCGCCCACTCGAAGTTGTCGAGCAACGACCAGGCGAAGTACCCGCGCACGTCGACCCCGGCGTCGATCGCCTCGGCGACCGCGCGCAGGTGGCCGTCGAGGAAGGCGATCCGCCGAGGATCGTGGACGCGGCCGTCCGGCGCGATCTCGTCGTTCAGCGAGCAGCCGTTCTCGGTGATGAGGATCGTCGGGCTGCGGTACGTGTCCCGCAGGTGGACCAGCAGGTCGCGCAGGACCGGGGGCGTCATCTCCCAGCCCAGGTCAGAGGTCGGCACGCCCGTCGTCGTCTCGGTCCGGACCACCCACGCGAACTCGGCCTGCTCGTCCGGGCGCGGGGCCCGGACGACGCGGCGCGAGTAGTAGTTCACGCCCAGGAAGTCGATCGGCTGCGCGGCGCGCTCGACATCACCCGGACGGATCCAGTCGAGGCTGAAGCGGTCGCCGAAGTACTCGAGCATGTCGGCGGGGTACCTGCCGTTGAAGACCGGCTCGAGGTACCAGCGGTTGGTGTAGCCGTCCGACAGCGTCGCGGCGCGCGCATCGGCCTCCGACTCGGTCTGTGGGTAGGTGGGAAGCAGGTTCAGTGTGATGCCGACCGGGGCGGCCAACCCCGTCGCGCGATAGGCCTCGACCGCCGCACCGTGCGAGAGGAGCAGGTGGTGGGCGGTGCGCAGCTCCGCCTCCGTGTCCTTCACGCCGGGCGCGTGAATGCCGAGCCGGTACCCGAGCGCGGAGATGATCCAAGGCTCGTTGTGCGTGATCCACCACTCGACGCGGTCGCGGAGCGCCTCGGCGCAGAGTCGCGCGTAGTCCGCGAACCGCTCGACGGTGTCGCGGCTCTGCCACCCGCCACGGTCCTGGAGCGCCTGCGGGATGTCCCAGTGGTTCAGCGTCAGCGCGGGCCGGATGCCGCGCTCGCGGAGCGCCTCGGTGAGGCGCCGGTAGAAGTCGAGGCCCTGTTCGTTCGGCCGGCCTCGCCCGTCCGGCTGGACGCGCGGCCAGGACACGCTGAACCGATAGGCGTTGAGCCCGTACGACGCCATGAGCTCGACATCGTCGCGCCAGCGGTGGTAGTGGTCACAGGCCACGTCGCCGGTATCACCGTTGGCAATCGCCCCGGGGGTGTGGGCGAAGGTGTCCCAGATGGATGCGCCCTTGCCGTCGGCCTCGACGGCCCCCTCAATCTGGTACGAGCTGGTGGCGGCGCCCCAGGCGAAGTCAGTCGGGAAGGGCATATGCGTCGGGGTCCTCCAGTGCGGCGAGACAGGCGAAGAGCAGCACGCCGCCGGTCCAGGCGTGGGACAGCGGCAGCAGCGAGCCCTTGGCCCGGAAGCAATCGGTCTGATAGAAGCGCTCGGACACCATGCCGCGCATGGCGTTGAAATCGCCGTCCCGGCGCGCGACGAACTGGCGCCAGGCGGCAAGCGTCTCGGCGGCGCGCAGCCGGTAGTGGTCGTCGCCGGTCAGGCGCGACAGCTCGACCAGCTCCGGCCCGCAGATCAGGCCGAAGTGGTGCAGGTGCTGGTTGGCCGGCGAGGCCTGGTCGGTCCCGGTGGTGGCGAAGCCGTATCGGCCCAGGATGGTGTGCTCGTCGAAGGCGACGCCATAGCTGTAGCGCCACGTCAGGGTCCAGTCCGCCGCACGCCGCGCGACATCCAGCCATGCCGGGTCACCGGTGACCCGATGCAGTGCGGTGAACGCGATCACCGCGTTGTATCCGTCCTCCGAGGTCGGCGCGAGGTGAACGTCCTCCGGCGCGCCGTAGATCAGCTCGTCGTCGACGAAGCGCCGATAGAACGACCCCGCCCGGACCGCGGCATCCCGGTAGCGGCCGTCGTCGAAGCGCGCGTGCCCGTCCAGCAGGGCGCCGACCCAGCTCAGCGCCCCGGCACCGTCCCACTCGGTCACCTCGCCGGTCTCCGCGTCGTGGTACGTGCCGAGATTGCCGTCGTCGCGCTGGCGGGCACAGATCGCATCGAGGTTCGACCGGACGGCATCGTGCCAGTGCTCGTGTTCGACTCCCGCGTCGTCCTCGCTCGCCAGCGCACGCAGGTAGAACAGGGTGGCCTGCCCGACCGTGTTGGCGTGGATCGTTCCCGGCGGGCTCCAGCCGGTGCCCCAGCCGCGGTCAAGCGTCCACTCGGCCCAGAAGGTGCCCGATGGCGACAGGTTGGCCGCGATGTTGTCGAGGATGTCCAGACCGGCATCGATGTGATCCGGTGAGCCGATGCGCCGCCCCCAGGCCAGGAGCTGGGCGGCCCATGGTACGCCGCTGACCCATCCGACGTGCATATGGGGGCGGTCCCCGGCTCCCCCGGTCGTGCCGTCCAGCTCCCGCTCGAAGGATGCCGTCTCGTACAGCGCGCGGTGTTCCGGGTGGTAATGCCACGCCACCAGCCCGTCCGCGGTCAGCTCGGCCGCCTCCGCGACGCTGACCCAGGGGCTCGGGGCGCGTGCCCGCTGGGCGTGCAGCGCCCGCAGAAGCGGGGCGTAGGCATGCCGGTCCGAGCCGCCCAGCGCGACCCGGACGGTCAGGCTCGCCACCTCGCCCGGACGCCAGGTGTGGGTCAGCACCTCGGCGGGGTGGGGCTGGTCGTAGCCGCGGTAGGCGACCGGCTCCTCGCGGTACGGGAAGTCGGCCCAGATCGCGGTGCGGTTCGCCGAGCCCTCGAAGCCGATGCCGGTCGGCCCGATCGCGCTCGCCTCCTCTACCGCGATCATCGCCATGCGGCCGGCAGACCAGCCGAAGACGGCCGGCGTGGCCGCCCGGTCCGCCCGGAACGACCACGTCTCGCAGACCATCCCGTCGGGATCACGCGCGCCGCGCTCGTAGCGAGGGAAGCGCCGACGGCACTCGACCGGCCGGTTCTCCCCGTAGAACAATCCGGGAATGAGCCACTGCGGCGGCTCTGCCGCCGTGTCCATCTCCAGGCCGATGCGCACGCCCCGCTCAATGGATGCGCCGCCGGTCCAGCGCACCTCCACGCTCAGCTCGAGGCTGCCCGCCTCGTCCGGTGTGCCGACGCGACGGTCGATGGTGAAGCCGTCGTCCTCCGGGCGACCGCCCGGGTCCAGCAGCTCGATGCGCAGCATCGCCTCGAGCGGCACGCGCCTATCCACCGGTCCGGCACCCGCTGGTCCGTCTCACCGTTCAGGCGGGCTCCGCTTCCAAACCCTCGAGAAGATCGGTCTGCCGGACCGATCCGTCCCGCTCGACCCGCCACGTCTTGAGCTCTCCGGCGCCGAAGGCGGCATCCCATCCGATTCCCCAGCGCGGCAGCTCGATGCGCCCCTCGGTGGCGACGCCGTGAGCCTCGTGGGCGCGCACCACCAGCCCATCGCCGTCCTCGGCGCGCTTCATGACCGCCACGATCACGCCCGGGGCCGAGCAGCGCGCGAAGGAGCCCGACGGCGGCATGGGCCCGTCATGGGCGGTCTCGAGCACGATCATCGGCTCGGCATTGAGCTCCATCGCGCGGCGGACCGTGCCGGCGCCGCGCCAATCGCCGGCGTGGGGCAGGATCGCGTACCGGAACGACTGGACGCCCTGGTCGGTGTACGGGTACACGCCGTCGTCGTCCGGGACGAACGGGTCGTGCCAGGCGTAGATCGGCGAGCGCAGCACCGTCAACCCGATCTCGCCGTCGAGCACGTCGGACGAGTACTTGCCGTCGTTGAGGATGCTCACGCCGTCGTCGGCGCCGCTCACGTCGACCCAGCGCTGTCCGGGACGCTCGGCGCCGTCCATGGCGCGCTCGATGAACCCGTAGCTCGTCTCCCACGTCGCCACGGCATCGGCTCCGCGCGCGACGGGGAAGCGCAGCTTGAGAATCTCGTGACGGCCATGCCAGTCGACGATCACGGTCACGTCGATCCGATCGTGGTCGCGGTGCAGGGCGTACTCGCTCACGAGCCGCGAGCCGTCCGAATCCCGGACGCACTCGGCCCGCAGGGTGGCGCGCAGCGGCCCATCCTCGACGAGGCGGATGCGCTCGGCGGTGAAGGCGTCGGATCCCCGCTCGTAGTGCGTCACGCCGTGGCTCCACGTGTCGGACCGGTCGCCGGCGACCACGGCCCGTGCGGCCGCGCCGCTGAACACCTCGCGGCCGCGACGACGATCGACCAGCCGCGCGATGTACCCGCGCGCGGGGTCGAGCTCCAGGCGCCACCGACCGGACTCGATCCAGGTCTCGCCGGCCGCCAGGTCCGGCGGCGCCTCGGCGCTGGTCTCACCAGGGTGTGGCGCCTCGCCCGCGACGAGCTCCTCCTCGATCGGTCCCTCCGCCTGCGACGCGGTGGCCGACTCCCCGACCGCCGCGGCCGTCTCGTGCCACTCGAAGCCGGGATCGGTGGGCACCAGCAGGTAACGGCGGTATCCCAGCGACGGCAGGTCGGCGCTGAACACGATCCGGTGCCGCCCACGCGACGTGGCCAGCGGTCGCACCTCCTGGTACGCCACCTCCCGACCGGCGTCGTCGAGCAGGCGGCCGCCCTCCGCGTGCCTGCCCACCTCGACCTCGACCGGCCGGCGCGTGTTCCAGGCGTGCGGATTGGCCACCACGATCGGGCGCGCCCCGGCGGGCCCGCGCGTGTCCACGGCCCATGACACGGCCTGGACCCCGTTCGTCAGCGCGCGGTCGGCGATGGCCATCGACTCGCCGATCTGCGACCGCGCGTCGTCGTAGGCGGGCTCGATGCTGGTTCCGGCCAGGATGTCGTGGTACTGGTTGAACAGCAGCGGACGCCAGGCCGGTGACAGCTCGTCGGGGTAGGGCTGCAGCCCCTCGCGCATCGCGATCGCCGACCATCGCTCGGCGACGCCGAGCAGCTCCTCCGCCTGGCGGTTCCAACGCTTTATGCCCGACACCGCCGCGTAGCAGCCGACCGCGTGGTGCTGCAGCTCGTCGCGCACGACCGGAATCTCATCGACGCCATCCACCTCCGCGAAGAAGGCGGACGGCCAGGAGTGGCGCAGCTGCGGCAGGTCATCGGCGTCGCCCATGGCGCGGATGGCGTCGAGGTTGGCCTTCGTGGGACCGCCGCCGTGGTTGCCGACGCCGTAGAAGCAGAGCAGCGCATCGGTCCCGTCGACGAACCGGTCGAGGTGCCGCCGCACGTGCTCCTGGAGATCGCCCCACACCGTGTAGCCGAAGTTGATGCGGAAGGCGAGCACCCGCGAGCCATCGGCGGACTCCCACCAGAACAGGTTGCCCGGCAAGTCCCTCTCGTGCGGCTCGGGACGAAGGAATGTGTAGCCGGTCAGCCGGGACCCGCGCAGGATCTGCGGCAGGGAGCCGGCGTGCCCGAAGGCATCGGGGTTGTAGCCGGTCGTGGCGATCCTTCCGAAACGCGAGGCGAAGTAGCGCTGGCCCTCCAGCGCCTGCCGCACGAACGACTCGCCCGAGGGGATGTTGCAGTCCGGCTCGACCCACCACCCGCCGGTGATCCGCCAGCGGCCCTCTGCCACGCGCTCGCGAATCTCGGCGAACATCTCGGGCGCGTTCGTCTCCACCCATGCGTAGTACGCGGCGGACGAGCAGGTGAAGATGAACTCGGGGTATTCCCTCATCCGCTCCAGCGCCGATGCGAAGGTGGCCTTGACCTCGGCGAAGCCCTCCTCCCAGGGCCACAGCCAGACCGCGTCGATGTGCGAGTTGCCGATGAGGTGGAGCGTTCGATCCTCCGTGCTCGAAGCCGCCCCGCTCACGTGCCTCCTCCGTCGGCGGTCTCCGCGGCCCACGCATCGATGGCGACGCAGATCGTGTGCATGAGCAGCGTGTGCATCTCCTGGATCCGTGCGGTGGTGCTGGAGGGAACGGCGATGACGAGGTCGGCCGCCGCACCCGCCGGACCGGGCTCGGCCCCGGTCCAGGCGACGGCGGTCGCGCCGGCGGCACGGGCAGCACGCAGGCCGCGCACGACGTTCTCGCTGCGCCCGCTCGTGCTGATGCCCACCGCGATGTCATGCTCGCCGGCCAACGCCTCCACCTGGCGCGCGAACAGGTCGTCGTAGCCGAAATCGTTCGCGATGCAGGTCACCACGCTCGGGTCGGTGGACAGGGCGATGGCGGGCAGCGGGCGGCGGGTGTCGCGGAATCGCCCGAGCAGCTCGCCGGCGAAGTGCTGGGCCTCGGCGGCGCTGCCGCCGTTGCCGAACGCGATCAGCGTGCCGCCCCGCTCGAGCGAGGCGCAGATGCGGTCGGCGAGGTCCGCCGCGACCGGGAGCAGATTGGCGGCCGCTCGGGCAACCTCGAGGTGCTCATCCCACTCGCGGTGCAGAAGGTCGTAGTCAGGCATCGGTTCTCCCGTGTACGTGGCTGGTGGGCCGTTCGGCCAGCGTCCGAGGTCCGTCGAGCGCCACGGCCACGGCGCCCAGGATGCCAGCACGATCCCCGAGCTCCGCCGGGACGATTCGGACCACCTCGTGCAGCCATGGCATGGTCCGCTCGGCCGCCGCGCGGCGCACGGGTCCGAGCAGGAGGTCGCCGGCGGCCGTCACCCCGCCACCGAGCACCACGAGGGACGGGTTGAAGGCGTGGATCATGCTCGAGATGCCGGCGCCGAGCAGGGTGGTGGTCTCGCTCCACACGCGCGCCGCCAGCGGATCGCCGGCCTCCGCGGCGGCGCTGACGTCGGCCGCCGTCAAATCGGCGACCGGCCCGCTGCGCAGGCGGCTCGGCTCGTCGCACGCAGCCAGCGCCTCCCGGGCGCGGGCGGCGATGTTCGTGCCGGACGCGTATGCCTCCAGGCAGCCGACCGAACCGCACTGACAGGGTCGACCGTGGGCGTCGACCGTCAGGTGCCCGAGCTCGGCGGCGTTGCCGTTCTCGCCGCGCAGCAGGCGACCGCCGGCGATGACGCCGCCGCCCACGCCGGTCGAGACCGTGAGGTAGACCATGTTCGCCGTCCCGCGGCCGGCACCGAAACGGTGCTCGCCGAGCGCCGCTGCGTTTGCGTCGTTGTCCAGGTACGCCGGCGCGCCGAGCGCATCGGACAGCCGGTCCGTCAGTGGGATGTCGATCCAGCCCGCATTGTTGAGCGCGTTCAGGACCACGCCACGCCACGGGTCGAGCGGACCGCCGCAGCCGATACCGATGCGGGTCACCTCGCCGGCGCCAGTGCCGGCCTCCGAGATGACCGCACGCGCCATCTCGACCACCCGGCCGATCACCGCGTCCGGCCCGTCAACCATGCCGCTCGGCCGCCGTTCCCGGGCCAGCAGCCCGCCTTCGGGGGTCGCCAGTCCCACCGCCAGCTTCGTCCCGCCGATGTCGATCCCCAGGATCTGCCCATCGGTCACGCCAGCAGCCCCTGCCGGGCCAGCTCCCGGGCCCGATCATGCCGCTCGCGTGCCGCCATCAGCGCCTCGTCCGGACGCGGCTCCCACCGCCTCTCAGCAGGTGGCGGCGATGGCGCGATCCCATCGATCACCCACCTCGCCTGCGCGGCGGCGCCGGCCGCGGCCGCCTCGACGGTGGCTGGCCGCTCGACCAGCAGCCCGGTCACGTCGGCGACCAGCTGACCCCACGCGTCCGAGTTCGCGCCACCGCCCACGAGGATGAGTCGCTCCGCCTCCAGCCCGGTACGAGCGAGCGCGTCGAGGGCGAAGACGAGCGCCATGGTCACCCCCTCGACCGCCGCGCGCACCAGATCGGCCGGACCGTGACCGGCGCGCAGACCGAGCAGCGTGCCACTGGCGCGCGGCAGGTCCGGCGTCCGCTCGCCGGCGAGATACGGCAGCAGGGTGAGACCGTCGGCCCCCGGCGGCGAGGAGGCCAGTGCTCCGTCCACGTCGGGGGCGTCCCCGACGAGGGATCGGGCCCAGTCCACGGTCCCCGTGCAGTTCAGCGTGCAGGCGAGGGGCAGCCAGCCGCCCGCGGAGTCGCAGAAGGCGGACACCTCGCCGAGGGGATCGATGGCCGGGACGTCCCGGCGGCCGAAGGCGGTTCCCGACGTCCCGAGCGAGACGACGACCGGTCCCGGCGTCACGGCCCCAACGCCGAGCGCGGCGCACATGTTGTCGCCTCCCCCGCCGGTGACCGGGATGCCCGGCTCCAGTCCGAGCGCATCGGCGGCATCGACCCGCAGCGTGCCGATCACGGACCTGGACGCGGCGACTGGCGGCAGTGTCCCCTGCCAGTCACGGTCTGCGTCCATCGCAGCCAGCACCGCGTCGGCATACCGCCGCTCGCGGATGTCGAAGTACGCGGTCCCGGAGGCGTCTCCGGGTTCGGTGACGAAGGTGCCGGTGAGCCAACGATTGAGGTAGTCGTGGGGAAGGCAGAAGCGGACCGCGCGGGCATAGGCATCCGGGTCGTGGCGGCGCAGCCAGAGCACCTTCGGCGCGGTGTAGCTCGGAAGGAGCCGGTTGCCAGTCAGCTCGAGTGCGCGGTCGTGACCCCCCACCGCATCGGTCAAGAGGTCGCACTCGGCAACCGTGGTCGTATCGTTCCAGAGCTTGGCCGGCCGCACCGGCCGATCGTCCCGGTCGAGCGCGACCAGTCCGTGCTGCTGTCCCGAGACGGCGATCCCCCGCACCTCCGATGGCCGGACCTCCTCGACCACGGCTCGGACCGCCTCCTGCAGCGCGCGCAGCCAATCGTCCGGGTCCTGCTCGCTGGTACCGTCCGGCCGGGCGTCGATGGCGTGAGACGAGGAGCGGATGCCCGCCATCTCCCCGCTCGACGCGTCGAGCAGCACGGCCTTGGTCGAGCCCGTGCCGCAGTCGATCCCGAGAAAGTAGGACGGACCCTGGCTCATCGAGTCCCGGTGAGGAGGTCGAAGGTGAGCTGGTCGAGCCGCTGGTAGCCGAGGCGCCGGTCGGCCATCGCGCCCAGGTCGAAGTCGTGGGCCCCCAGCATGTCGGCGGCCTCCCCCGACCATGTCTCGGTCCCATCGAGAGCCGGGTCGGTGACGTCCAGCTCGGCGAGGATGCCCTGGATCTCCTGGTCCGCGTCGAACTGCGCGACCTTCTCGCGCAGCACGAGGTACGAGCGGATGCCGCCGCGCACCAGGTCCCAGACCTCCTCGGCGGTGTCGGTCCGGTACGGCTTCACGTCGAAGGCGCGCGGCCCGTCCCAGCCGGTCCGGGTCAGGAGCCGGACGAGGAAGAAGGTCTCCTTGATGTCCTCTGCGCCGAAGCGCAGGTCCTGGTCGAAGCGGGTGGGCTTCTGCGCGCCAAGGTCGATGTGGAACAGCCGGCCCGCCTCGAGGGCCTGGGCCACGTCGTGGACCGTGTTGAGCCCCGCCATGCGCGAGTGCTGGACCTCGGGGTTGACCCCCACCATGTCGCGGATGGACTCGTCGAGGGTGGCGATGAACCCGAGCACGTGGCCGGCGGTGGGCAGGAAGATGTCCCCGCGCGGCTCGTTCGGCTTCGGCTCGATGGCGATGCGCATCCCGAGGTCGTTCTCGCGGATGTAGTGCGCGATGAATTCGACGCCCTCGCGATAGCGCCGGAGCGCCTCGGTCGGCTCCCGGCTGGCCTCGACCTCGAGCCCCTCGCGGCCGCCCCACATGACGAAGACCGACGCTCCGAGCTCCGCCCCCATGTCGGCGGCACGCATCGCCTTGGCGCGAGCGTATGCGCGGACCCGGGCGTCACGGCTGGTGAGCGCCCCACGAT
>JAHWJN010000099.1 GCA_019348395.1 Chloroflexota bacterium | reverse complement strand
CCCTCGACAACTTCTCGCCGGCGCGAGGGTTTCGGAGCCGGTCCGATAGGGAGCCGGTCCCTCCACGCCGCCATGTCGTCGAAATTGCGCGTCTGGACGCCCGTCCAGACGATCCTGAGGACTTTCACGTCGTCAGATATGGAGGCGCCGCTATCCCGACGCACCGAGGCGCGCGTCAGCGACCGCGCATAACTCCGCGACGTTCGCTCGGTCACGGGGTGCTGATAACGGTTGAGCGCACAGCGCTCAGGCCGCGATGCTCCCAAAGCAGGCGATCTGCCAGACTGATCTACGCCCCGAGGAGCCGATCCTACACCGCGGGTCCGGCCGAGGCACACATGCGTCCGACGATCTCGAGGTAGCGCGTCTTCTGCACCTCCCAGTCGTAGGCAGCCGCCTGCCGGCGCATCTCGGTGCCCATCGCCACCGTGCCGTCGGGGTCGGCGGCGCACGCCTCCACCGCTCGCGCGATGGCCGCGGGGTCACTGCCGGGCACGAACCGGATGGCTGCATCGGTGAAGTGGTGGCGAAAGGTGGCGAGATCGCTGGCGATCGTGGGGACCCCCATGGCCGCGTACTCCAGGAGCTTCGTGCTGAGCGAGTACTCCAGGTACGGCTCGGACAGCGACGGCACAAGCCCGATGTCGGCGCCGGCAAGCAGGCCCGGCAGGTCGTCCATCGGCACGCGGCCGTGGAGCGTGACCCGGCCGGCGGTCCCCGTCCGCGCGATCGCCGTCTCGATGTGCGGCCGCCACGGTCCGTCCCCGTAGACGTCCAGCGTCCACGGCAGCTCGGCACGCACCTGCGCCAGCCCCTCGACTGCCACGTCGAGCCCGTAGATGCGCTGCAGGTTCGAGTGGTGGATGAGCCGCAGGGTACCGTCGGCCATGAACCGCCGGCGCTCGTGCCGGGCCGGGTCGAACAGTCGAGCGTCCGCGCTGTTCATAACCACGCCGATGCGGTCCGGCTCGACGCCGCGCTCGATCGAGAGCCGGCGCAGCGGCTCGTGGACCGTGATGATCTCGTCCGCGACGCCGGCCGCGCCGCGCGCCACGGCGGTCACGATCGGCACCAGCGGACGCAGGAGCAGGCTCCGGAACCGGTCCCGGAAGAACTCGGGCATGTCCTCGTGCAGGTCCAGCAGCAGGGGCACGCCGCCGAGCTTCTCGGGCAGGGCGGCGACGGTCAGGAAGTCGGGCACCGTCGCGATCTGGACCAGGTCGTATCGGCGCCGGCGATGCTCGCGCGCCAGGCGAAGCGCCGCCATGGCCGTGAAGGAGAGGTACTCGGCCAGATGGTGGACGAAGCCGACCAGGCCGCGGTCGATCGGCAGGCGCACGATGCGGACCCGTCCCGCGGTCTCCTCCGCCGGCTGGCCCTCCTGGCGCAGGCCGAAGATGTCGACCTCGTAGCCGGCGTCGGCCAGCGCGTCGCTCTGCCGCCGCACCCGCGGATCGTCCGGCACCACGGCGTGAACCAGGATCGCCACGCGCCGCACGCGCGGCAGCAGGGCTATCGAGCCTTCACCAGGTCCCACAGCTCGTCCTTCTCGCCCAGCGACAGCGACTCGAGCTCGATTCCCCGCTCCGCGGCCAGTGCCTCCACCCGGCGGTAGCGCGCGATCCACCGCGAGTTCGCGGTGCGGAGTGCCTCCTCGGGGTCGACCTTCATCCAGCGGGCGAGATTGACGAGCGCGAACAGAACGTCGCCGACCTCGTGAAGACGCTCCTCGTCGCCCTGGGCGCCACGCAGCTCGTCGAGCTCCTCCGCGATCTTCTCCCAGACGCCGTTGATCGACTCCCAGTCCCAGCCCAGCGACGAGGCCCGATCCTGAATCTCACGGCTGGCCGGGAGCGCCGGCAGGGCCCGCGCCACGCCGCCGAACGCGCCCTCGTGCCCCTTGCCCCGCGCCTCGCGCTCGCCGGCCTTGATCGTCTCCCAGTTGCTGAGGACCTGCCGTTCGCCGTCCACCTCGAGCCCGCCGAAGACATGGGGGTGGCGCCGGACGATCTTGGCGGCGATGGAGCGGTAGACGTCGGTCAGGTCGAACGCGCCCTCCTCCGCGGCGAACTGCGCGTGGAGGATCACCTGCAGCAGCAGATCGCCGAGCTCTTCCGCCAGGTCGGCCGGGGTGCCGTTCTCGATCGCGTCGAGGGTCTCATAGGCCTCCTCGAGCAGATACGGGCGCAGCGACAGATGCGTCTGCTTCCTGTCCCATGGGCACCCATCGGGCGCGCGCAGGCGGGCACTGATCGCCGCCATGCCGTGCGGGCTGGCAAGGTTGTCGACCGGGTCGAGGGGCGCCAGGTACCAGTCTCCCGCGCTGAGGGTCGCGTGGTCGAGATCCGCCAGCGGGCGCTCGTCGCCCGCGGGCAGGGAACGGACCGGGTGCGCATCCGGATACAGCGCCCGCAGAACCGAGAGCGTGTCCCGACGCGCGTGCCGGCCCGGCAGGGCGGCAGGAGCATCGGTTTGGGCCGTGGCACGCAGGAGGACGAGCGGGAGGGCCGGGTCGAACGGGACGGCCGCCACCCGGTCGACGTCGACGAGCTGGATCCCGGCTCCCGGGTCGAGACCGGCCGCGGCGATCAGGCCGTCGATGCTGCGCGACCGATCCGCGCTCATCGGATCAGCCTCCGGCGGCCGGTTCGAACTGCGGGTCCACCCAGGTTTCCACTCCGGCGCGAACCTCCTGGTCGAGCCAGCGCTCAAAGCCGGCACCGGAGATGGCGCTGCGCTGGGCCTCCTCGACGGTGCGGCTCTCGCTCGTCTCGAGCAGCTGGTAGATGGTCAGCGTCCCGTCGGCGTCCTGGATCGGCTCGCTGACCTCGCCCACCTCGGTGAGGTCGAAGACGGCCTGCTCGTGCATCGGGTCGAGCTGATACGGCGCGATCCAGCCGACTTCCCCACCGTCGGCCGCCGTGCCGCCGTCGTCACTCAGCGTGCGCGCCGTCTCGGCGAAGGCATCGGGGTCGCCGCGCAGCTCGGAGACCAGCCGCTCGGCCAGCTCCTCGGGGCTCTCTCGCACGCCGGTCTTCTGGATGACGTGCCAGCCGAATTCCGTCCTGACGGGCTCGCTGATCTCGCCGACCTCCAATTCGGCCAGCGCCTCGCTGAACTCCTCGACGAACGGGCTCGCCTCGGGGTCGTACCAGCCGAGGTCGCCGCCGCGCGATCCTGAGCCCGGATCGTCGCTGACTTCCGCCGCGATCTCGTACCAGTCGGCGTCCGGCTCGGTCAGCCGGGCGCGGACCTCCTCGATCTCCGTGCGAGCGTTCTCCCATTGCTCGTCGGTCGCCTCTGACTGGTTCTCCGCATCCGGGAGCGGCTGGACCAGGATGTGACGGGCGCGCTCCTCCGGCACGGGGTCGCCGGTCGCCGGCGTGATGCCGATGCGCGCCACGCGGCGCTGCGCCGTCTCGCTCCCCACCACCTCGTCGAGGAAGTGCTCGCGATATGACTCGAGCAGCAGCTCACTGCGGACGTACTCGCGGTACGCCTCGTCGGAGACGCCCTCCCGTTCGAGCAGGTCGTCGAGCGGACCCGCGGCGGTCGCCTCACGACGGTCGAGCAGCTCGAGCACCGCGAAGCCGCCATCGGTCTCGACCGGGCCGACGACGTCGCCCGGATCCGCGCCGGCGAGGGCCTCGAAGTACTCGGCGTTGGCCGTGTCGTCGGCGCCGAACCAGCCGAGGAGGCCTCCCGACGCGGCAGTGAAGTGGTCGCTCACGTCGGTGGCCACCTCGGCGAAGTCCTCGCCGTCCTCGACGCGGGCTCGCGCCGCTTCGGCCGCTGCTCGGGCGTCGGCGAGCTGCTCCTCGGTCGGCTCCGCCGGCTCGGCCTCGCCGTCCTCGGCCTCACCGTCCTCGGCCTCACCGGCGCCGTCCTCACCGCCCTCGTCCGCAGGCTCGGTGATCTCAGGCTCGACCAGGATCAGGCGGGCTCGGATGCGCTCCGGGACGCGCATGCGCTCGGCGACCTCCGCGTCTACCGCGTCGTCGCTCACCGAGACACCGAAGTCGGCGGCGCGCTCGGCGAGCACCGCGCCGTCGACCAGCGATTCCGCCGCGTCGGACGCGAGCTGGTTGAACCCCGCGCTGAGGCTGTCGATCTGCTGCTGGATGAGCTGGTCGCGCGGGCCGCCGTCCAGCTGCGCCTGCAGCTCGGTCACGGTCGCGATCGCCTCGGCGGTGAGGATCGACTCCCGCTGGGCCAGGTCGCCGCGGTCGTAGGACTCCCCCGCCACCACCGCCACGGGGCGCAGATGCGACTCCCAGTAGCCGTTCCACGCGGCCGCTCCGAAGATGCCGAGGGCCAGGGCGATGGCCAGGGCGAAGCCCAGGATCGTCAGCTGCTGCGTGCGCAGCTCGTCCTGCCAGCGTGGTCGGTGCTTGCGGTCGAGGACCGGTCGGGATCGGATCGTCATCGGCTCAGGTCTGTGGAAGTCATGCGGTGGCCGGGCATGCGGTCGTCGGCGACCGCGGCAGGCGGCGAGGCGCCATGCTAGCCGATGGACTGCGCCCCCGCACGAGCGTGGACCTCACCGTCCGGGCCGCAGGACGTCCCGGATCGCGCGCCAGCGGAGCGCGAGCACGAGCAGCATCGCCTCCCGCACGATGCTGCCGGTCATCTTCGAGGATCCGGCCACCCGCTCCCGGAAGACGATGGGTACCTGGACGATCGTCGCCCCGCGGCGGTGCGCCCACCAGGTGGTCTCGATCTGGAACCCGTACCCCGAGCCCGCCGTCTCGCGCAGCCGGATCGCGTCGAGCAGCTCGTGGCGCCACGCCTTGAAGCCGCCGGTCAGGTCCCGGTACGGGAGGAGCAGCACGGTACGCGCGAAGAGCGTGCCGCCCCGGCTGATGAGTTTGCGGTACCAGGGCCAGCCGACGGTATCGCCGCCGCGCATGTAGCGAGTGCCGAGCACGAGGTCGGAGCCGCTCATGAGCGGGGCCAGGAGGCGAGGCAGGTCGGACGGGTCGTGGCTGAAGTCGGCGTCCATCTGGACCACCGCGCGCGCCTCGGGGCGCTCGAGCACCCAGCGGAAGCCGTCGCGGTAGGCCGCGCCGAGGCCCTCCTTTCCCGGCCGATGCAGGACGCTGATCCGTGGCTCGCGCGCGGCCATCGTGTCA
>JAHWJN010000098.1 GCA_019348395.1 Chloroflexota bacterium | reverse complement strand
ATGGTGGCCTCCGTGCCCTTCGACCTTCAGGCCCACGACACCTACTTCGTCGTCGCCCACTTCCACTACGTCCTCGTCGGAGGTGTGGTGTTCCCGGTCTTCGCCGCCCTCTTCTATTGGTTCCCGAAGGCGACCGGCAGGTGCCTCTCCGAGCGGCTGGGCAGGTGGTTCTTCTGGCTCTTCTTCATCGGCTTTAACCTCACTTTCCTGCCTCAGCACCAGCTCGGGTTGCTCGGCATGCGACGCCGGGTCTACACGTACGAATCCGAGCCATGGATGCACCTGCTCAACCTCGTCTCGAGCCTCGGACAGGTACTGATGATCGCCGGCATGCTCGTGCTGATGGCGGCCGTCGGACTGGCGTATCGATCGCGCCCGAGCGCCCCGGACGACCCATGGCAGGGGCGCAGCCTCGAGTGGGCGGTCGCGTCTCCGCCGCCTCAGCACAACTTCACGACGCTGCCGGTGATCAGCGGCCGGGAACCGGCCTCCGATGATCCCGACCTGGCGGCACGCCTCGATGCGGCTCCGCCGAGCCTGCTCCGCGGCAAGCCGGAGGGGAGGCTGCCGCGCGAGACGATGACGGTCCATCCGCTCGACGCGACGCCGGACGCTCCGGCGCTCATGCCGCAGAACAGCCTCATGCCGCTTGTGGCCGCCGCGTGCGTCGCCGGCATCTTCGTCGCCTTTCTGTTCCGCCTCTACCCCCTGGCTCTCATCAGCGCCGCCGCCGCGGCCGGAGTGCTGCTCATCTGGGCGTGGCGGGCGGCAGGGGAGTCCGGCCAGTCGGCTCCCGGCACGACGCTCGACACCGCCGGTTCGGCCGGCCGTCCGGCGCACCTCCACGTCACCTGGGGCGGGCTGCTCACCATCGCCCTGGTGGGAACCTTCTGGCTCGACGCCGCGTTCGCACACCTCTACCTGGCCTACGCATCCGACGGGTGGCCCCACACGGGGGCCAGCGTGCCGGATGGCATCCTGACCGGCATCGGAGCCGTTCTGCTGGTGATCGCCGCGGTCGTTGCCCTGATGGCATGGCATCGCGCCGGCTCCGCCACCGGGTCCAGGCTATCGGTCCTCCTCGCGTCGGCGATCGCCCTGACGGCGATCTCCATCGGGCTCACGATCTGGGCATCGCTCACTGCGGTACCGGATCCGGCCGCCTCCGGCTACGCGGCCGCCCTCTGGGGCCTGACCGGCATCACCGCGGCCATCGCAGCCGCTGGGGCGGCGAGCGCCGCCTTCGCCCTGGCTCGGTCGACGCGACGTGAGGGCCCATGGACGAACCCGCTCCTGCTGCGCTTCGTGGCACTCTGGACCGCCTTCGCCGCGATCGCCGGCGTGCTGGCCTGGGCGATCGTGCAGGCGGGACCGGGGCTCTTGCCGTGATCGCCCTCTTTGTCGCCGTCTTCGGCGGCGCGATCGCGTGGAGCCTGCACCTGCTGCTGAGCTACGTGGTGGTCGGCCTCGCGTGCCGTCCGACACGGGCGCTGCTCGCCTCGGAGAACGGGCTGACCACCGCGGTATTGCTGGGCGTCTCCATGGCGACCGTCGCTGGGGCAATCGCGGCCGCGCTCCTCGCGGCGCGCATCTGGCGCCGCTCCGACGGTGACGAACCGGGGAGGCGCGACCTCCGGCGCAGCATCGGATTCGTCGGGTTCGTGCTGAATCTCCTGTTCCTGGCCGCAATCGTCATCGGCGCCTCGGCCAACTTCGTCGTCCCGGCCTGCTGAAGGCGCCAGGCCGGCGTCAGGAAGGAGGGCCAGGGCGTCGCCGTTTGTGGGCAACAGCGAGCGCAATCACCACGATCGCGAACAGCCCGAGCCAGAGAATGGCGGTGAACTCGTTCATCGGTCAGCCCTCATCTTCGGTCACTGGTGCCTGCTGTCCGGGCCCGACCCCTTCCAAACACCATCTTCCAGCCGCCGCCGAACTTCCCGCGTGGGGGGGCCCCCGGCAGCCCGAGCAGGGCAAGGGCGAGGCCGGCCACGACCCCGACGGCGACGGCGGCTCCGTCCCCCCCGAGCAGAATGGGGGCCAAGGCGATGGCAGGGCCGACGAGAAGATGCGCCCGGCGCAGGCCACGCAAGACGTCATAGGCTGCCATGCCCCCGATCGAGGCAGCGACCGGGCCGAGGATGTGGAACGCATCGGCGACCGACTCCGAGAACCCGAGGGCGTCGGGAGCGACCATCACTCCGACGGCGATCCCGAACGCGATCCACTGCCAGATCACTCAGCTCCCCCCTCTCCGCTCCACAGCGCGCGCGAATACGATCCGCCCTGGTCGTGCACCCGCCGCAGGTGCTGAAGGCTCGCCAGCACCTCGTCGAACGCCGGGCCGATCATCGCCAGGCTGACGAGCGCGGACGCCAGGCAGAGCGTGCACCAGGCGTCAAACATGACCGGTTGGAGGACAACCAGCGTGATGCTGACGATGCCGAGCGGGCCGACCGCGAGACCGAACAGGAGGACGATCCACGGCATGGTCCTCCAGCGGGACCGGCCACCCACCGCACCTGCCACGGCGTCGATGAGATAGGCGCCGGCTCCGAGCGCGGCGTCCGGGATGGGAAGGACGTGCGAGATGCGCGAGGTGAGGATCGTGCGACTGCCATCGCCGAAGAACGGCTCCCAGACCGTGTCGATGAGACCGAGCTGGAAGGCGGACAGGTAGGCCGCGATCGCGGTCCCGACGAGCGCGAGCCCGATGATCGGGAGACGATTCCCCCAATTCGATGGGTTGTACTCCCACCCCGGCGGGATTCGACGCTCAGCCACGACGGAACGCGATCGCCGCCCCGATCGCCGCCGCCAGCGCCCCCGCCGCGGAGAGCGCGATGGTCGGCCGATGGGTGTTGACCCACAGGTGCCAGCTCGAGTCTCGCGCCCGGTCGTCGAAGGCGCCGTGCGCGCCATGGTCGCCGCCGCCCGGCCCGTCGACCGGCTCCCACAGGTTGTGCGGGCGGTCAGGGTCCTCCGGCTCGCCAGTCTGCTGGGACTCCAGGCCGCTGCGCGCCAGGACTCGGTCGGCGTACGAGGGGACGAGCTTGTTGCCCATGATCGCCTTGAGCGCCGGCCACCCGATGATGAGCTCGCGGGTGGCCCTCGGGTTGTCGGCCGCCCAGGCGATGCCCTCCGCGATGACCTCGGGCTGGAAGATCGGCGGAACAGGCTGAGCCTTGTTGGGCAGCCGGCTCTTGACCCAGCGGAACTGCGGCGTGTTGACAGCGGGAAGCTGGACCATGGTGACGGCGACGTTACTGCCCTCGAGCATCAGCTCGGTCCGCAGCGAGTCATGGAAGCCCTGCATGGCGTGCTTGGCGGCGCAGTAAGCCGCCTGGCCGGGGATGCCCCGGTAGGCAAGTGCCGAGCCGACGAGGACGACCGTTCCTCGGTCGCGCGGCGCCATCCGTCGGAGGGCGGCCAGAGTTCCCCACACCGCGCCGTGGTAGGTGACGTCGGTGACCCTCCGAAAATCATCGGGCGTCATGTCGGAGATCCGCGAGAACACGCTCGCCATGGCGTTGTTGATCCAGACGTCGATAGGTCCGAGCTCGCGCTCGATCTCGGCGGCCGCGGCCTCGACCGCATCGGCATCGACAACGTCCACCGGGAGAGCCAGGGCCCGCCCGCCAGCGACCTCCACGTCACGGCGCGCACCCTCCAGTCCGTCCGTCCCACGGGCGAGGAGCGCGACGCGGTCGCCTCGAGCGCCGTACAGCTGCGCCAGGGCCCGTCCGATGCCTGCGGAAGCCCCGGTGATCACCACCGTCTGAGGAGTGTGCGCTGCCATGCTATCGCCGACCGCAATAGGCGTGCCTCGAACGAGGCCTACCGCCGCAGCGCCCGATATACGGCCACCGTCACAACGCCGTACACGGCATGCGGCACGACGTCCGCCAGCCACGACGAGAGCGTCCAGCGCCTCGGATCCGTGGCGCCAGTAATTGTGGCCGGGACATCGCTGCCCGCCATTGCGACGGCGCCCACCAGCAGGCCAGCGACAGGAAGCGGCAGCCGGCGCACGGTCGGTTCGACCGTCCCGTACAGGGTGCCGATCCCCAGGCCGGCGCCGTAGCCGACGAGGGCGCCAGCGGCGGTCCGTCGGGCCTGACCCTGGTCATCCTGGCCGAACTCGCCGCCCACGGTGTCGACGAGCCGATCCACGGTATCGGCGGGGACCGAACTCGACGCCCGACCGCGGGCCAACATGTCGAGGTAGGTGACGGTGTTCAGGGCCGCGGTGCCGGCCGCGCCGGCCATGAGGCCGTTGAGGATGCGTTCCATGGCTCCAACCCCTGCATCGCGCGTACCCGGCTCGCCATATGCCGGCATGGTCGGTGGCCTCGACGCTGTGTTCTCACAAGCCACGAGACCGCGGTGTCGCAAGCTCGAGTTCCGGCAAGGCACTCCTCAGAGGTCGTACCATCGGAGCGGGTCACTCGTCGTTGCGTTGCGAGCGTGGACCGCTACGTCCACAGGCCCTCCACCATGAGTCCCCCATCGCGTCAAGACCGGTGCAGACCCGTCCGCCACTACGTCCGACCCGAATCCTCGGATCACCGGCTCCATGAACAATGAACCGCAGACCGAGGCTCCCGCGCTGGCTCTACGCTGGCGGATCGCGGCGCGACCGCCTGCGCGATCCCGACGTCGTCGCGTCCGCGCTGCGCGTCAAACCCGGCGACATCGTGGGCGATCTCGGCCCGGCCTACGGTCACTTCACCGTGTTACTGGCGCGCGCGGTTGCGCCCGATGGAGTGGTCTATGCGATCGACGCGGATCAGTCGACGCTGGACGACCTGCGCGTGGCGGCGGACGAGCGGAACCCGACTACCCTGCGCACGGTGCTGGTGCCGCGAGATCGGCTGGAGATCCCCGAGCCGGTCGACCTGCTGTTCGTATCGGCGACCTATCACCATCTCCGTGACCCGGCGCGCTACTTCTCCGCAGCGCGCGTCTTCGTCAGGCCCGGCGGCCGCGTTGCCATCCTCGAGTCGCGTCGCGAAGGTCTCCTCGCTCAGTGGATGGGAACGCATGGCGGCCCATCCGGACGGGTCCGCGCCGTCATGGCGGAAGCCGGCTTCCTGCTGACCGCCACGCACGAGCTCGTGCCTGGCCACTGGTTCGGCCAGTTCCAGGTCCGCCCCCAACCGTGACCCCCCCACGTCACGTACGAAACGAGACGCATTGGCGGTGCTGCTTGTGAAGGTCGGCCCCGGGATCGCGGCCAGGTACCGGGGATCGGCAGCGAGCCAGCCTGGTCCAGCTC
>JAHWJN010000097.1 GCA_019348395.1 Chloroflexota bacterium | reverse complement strand
TTCAGCTACTGCGAGCGGACGGGCCCCGGGTTCTGGGCGGAGCCGCTGAACGCCGTCAGCAACATCGCCTTCGTCGTCGCCGGGGTGGTTGTCCTGCGACGGTTGCGCCGGATCGCCGCTCCGGCACCGCGGGCGAACGTGGTGATCCTCCTCGCCGGCCTGCTGCCGGTGATCGGTGTTGGGAGCTTCATCTTTCACACGGTCGCCGGCTGGACGCGCGTGCTGGATGAGGCACCGATCTTGGTGTTTGTGCTGAGCTACCTCGTGGTCGCCGTGCACCTGTTCCTAGGCGCGCCCTGGCGCTTGGCCTGGCTCACCGTGCCGGGCTACGTGCTGTTCGCTTCGGTCCTCGGGGAGGCCCTCGAACGGCTCGGCCGGCGCGACCCCGACCAGCTCGAGCCCGTGGCGGCGGACGGTCGCGGCCACCCGCTCTCGGCCGGTGCTCATGGCTCCTGGCGGCGACGGGCCACGAACGGCGGGACCTCGCCGGTCGGCGCCACCTCCGCGGGTGACAGCGGCATGGCGACGCGCGGGATGCGGAAGCCGAAGACCGAGCCCCGCCCGTCGGTGACGTTGGGGGCCACCCAGATCCGCCCGCCGTGGGCATCGATGATCGCGCGGCTGATGTAGAGGCCCAGGCCCAGGCCGCCGAACCTGCGCCGTCCGGCCTCGTCGTCGGCCTGGTAGAAGCGCTCGAAGACGTGGTCGCGATGCTCGGCCGGGATGCCGACGCCGGCATCGGCGACGAGCACCTCGACCTCGCCGCCGCGTCGCTCGGCGGTGGCTCGCACGGGGCCGCCGTCGGGCGAGTACTTCACCGCGTTCTCGAGCAGGTTGCTGACGACCTGGCCGATGCGGTCGCGGTCGACGTGGACCCGCATCGCCTCCGGCGCGGTGAGGCTGATCTCGCGGTCGGGATGCTCGCGGGCAACGCGGCCGACGGCCTCCCGCAGGTCCTCCGCGAGGTCGAAGTCCACCGGCTCGATGCTGACGCCGCCGCGCCGGTCGATCCGGCTCACGTCGAGCAGGTCGTCGACGAGCCGCCGCATTCGGCCGACCTGCGAACGGATGACGCGCAGGTGCGCCATCTCCTTGCTCTCGCCGCTGCGCTCCCGGCGCATGCGGGCCTCGAGCAGCTGCGAGTACCCCTGGATGCTGGTCAGCGGCGTGCGCAGCTCGTGGCTGACGATCGAGAGGAAGTCGTCCTTGATGCGCTGGGCGGCCTGCTCCCGCGCCATGCGGTCCTGGAGGTCGGACCACAGCCGGGAGTTCTCGAGCGCCGGCCCGGCGCGCTCGGCCACCTCGGCGGCCAGGCGTCGCGTGCGCTCGTCGGGCGCCGTGCCGGCCCGTCCGGCGCAGGCGAGCACGCCGAGCATCCGTCCGCCGGCGAGGATCGGGACGGCGAGCATCCAGCCCAGCTCGAGCTCGCGGATACCGTCGGCATCGCCGGTCTCGACGCTCCCCGTGCCACCCTCCCGCGCAGCGACGGTGGCCGCGGCGCCGCCCACCACGCCCTCCCCCAGGCGTGGACGGCGAGCATCCGCACGCGCTCGCCACCGCTCGGCCAGGCTCGGATCCGTTCCCGCGGCCGCGGCCGGGACGAGCCGGCGCTCGGCGTCGTCGAGGACGAAGACCGCGCAGGCGTCTCCGAGCATCGGCGCCGCCCCGTCCACGATCGCTCGCAGCGTCGCGTCGCGGTCCAGTGACGCCCCGAAGTCACGCCCGAGCCGGCTGAGCGCATCCCGCTCGGCGACGGCCTCGCGCTCCCGCTCGTCGTCCGCCAGGCGCGCGAGCAGGCGCGCGTTCTCGGTGGCACGGCCGATGACGAGCCGGCTGAACACGCCGGCCAGGATCCCGAAGCCGATGACATAGCCCACCCGAATCGCCAGCAGGTCGAGGGTGGCCACCTCGGTCGCGGTCGCCAGGACGACCGCGAGGTACAGCCCGCTCATCACGATCGCCGACCAGACCGATGCGCCGAATCCGAAGCGCAGCGCCGTGCCCAGGACCACGAGCCCGTAGAAGAGGTAGGCGTCCAGCGCCAGCGGGGCGATGTACACCGCCACCGTCACCGCGATCATCTCGACCGCGGTGCTGACGATGCCGACCTCGCGCGCCGGGAAGCGGCGAAGGAGGAGCGGCACGGAGATGGAGTACAGGGCGACGACCACCAGGACGCCGGCGAGCACCGGCCAGCCGCTCAGCTGTGGGGCGATGATCACCAGCCACCCCGCCGACGCGGCGACCAGCCCGAGGCGGACCCAGCCCAGCTGGCGCTCCTGCGAGCGCATCTGGCGCTCGAGGGGTTGCTCGAGCTCGTGCGTGCCGTCGATGGTGGGGTCCATGCGCAGCGATGCACTCTAGCATCGCGTCCCTCCCTCACCTACACTCCGGCCGCGGGGCCGAGGACTGCAACTCCGACCGGGTCGGGCGCGTCTACCGGGGAACCGGCACCGCCGCCGAACTCGCCGACGCCGAGGGACGATGCACCACCGAGCCGCCATGCCCCGCACCACTCGCCTCGCGCTGCTGCTCGCGACGCTCGTGCTGATCCTCGCGACTCTGCCGGTGCGAGGGGCGACCGCGGTCAGCATCGACGCCAGGCCGCTGCTCGACGGACGCTACAGCGTGGGCGGCTGGGCGGCGATCGCGGTAACGATGAGCAACGAGGGAGAGCCGACCGAGGGCTATCTGTCGGCCGAGACCCGCTCGGGGCTGATGCGCCGCTTCGTCGAGATGCCGGCCGGCGCTCGCAAGGCGGTGACGCTCTACGTGCAGCCCGAGGCGTTCCAGCGCCGGATCACGGTGCGCTACGAGGAGCCGAACGGAACGGCCGAGTCCGTCGTGGAGGTTCGCATCCTGGAGCAGACGAGCGGTCAGACCGCGGTCGTCGGGGACGGAGCCGGCAACCTGCGGCCGCAGATCTCGGCCATCGGGGACGGCCGCCCCGAGCCCATCGGCTTGACCGTGGCCGATCTGCCGGAGCGGCCGGAGCCGCTCGACGGGCTGAGCGGCATCGCCTGGGCCGCCGACAGCAGCAGCCTGACCGAGGCGCAGCGGCACAGCCTGGCGCGCTGGGTGGCGGACGGTGGCGACCTCGTGGTGACCGCCGGCGCCGACTGGCAGGCTCGCACCGCCGGCTTCCTCGATCTGCTCCCGGTCGAGAGTCTGACGGCGGTCGACGGCGTGGCACAGGACAACCTCGCGTCGTGGGCGGGCGTGGAGGCGCCACCGGTGGAGTCGGCGACGATCGCCTCGGGCACGCTGCATCCGGAGGCGCGCGCGCTCGTCACGGCCGATGACGGCACCGTGCTCATCTCGATGCGCCAGCTCGGCGCCGGACGGGTCATCCTGCTCGGGGGCGACCTGGCGACCGAGGCGCACCGCGGTTGGACGGGCGGCCCCTCGCTCTGGTCGCGGCTGCTGCCGAGCACCGCGGCCATCGAGCAGATGTGGGGCGGGTTCGGCGGCCGCGAAGAGGCGGAGAACGCGATGAGCCAGGCGCTCGGCAACGTGCCTTCGCTGGAGGTACCCCCGGCCGAGCTGCTGCTGGGGGTGATCGTCGGCTACATCCTCCTCATCGGCCCCATCAGCTACATCATCCTGCGGCGACTGGACCGACGGGAGCTGGCCTGGGTGACGGCGCCGCTGCTGGTGGTCCTCTTCACGGCCTGCTCCTACGGCATCGGTAGCACGCTCAAGGGCGGCGAGGTCATCGTCAACCAGATCTCGCTCATCCGTTCGAGCACGGCGGGAGGATCCGCCACGGTCCAGGCCTACGCCGGCATCTTCTCCCCCGAGCGGGAATCGTTCGACCTCCTCGTGGAGGCCGACGCGCTCATGGCCCAGCTCCGTCCCGCGAACGTTCCGAACGGACGTGCCAGCTCCGCGGTCATCGCCGATCAGGGCGATCCCGGGCGGCTGCGCGGCCTGCAGATCGGTGTGTTCGGCTTCGAGGGCGTCCGTGCCGATGCCATCGTCGAGCACGAGCCCGCCCTCGGCGTGACGTGGAGCCAGGACGAAGACGATCTCGTCGGGACGGTGGCGAACGTGGGCGAGGAGGCCCTTTCCGACGTGGCCTTCATCAGCAGCGCCGGCGGCACGCGGATCGGCGACCTGGCTCCCGGGGAGGAAAAGACCTTCACGCTGCGGCGCAATCTCAACGGGTCCTCGGCCTCCGACGCCGTCTACGGCTTCGGCGGGTTCGGCGGCGACGGCGAGCGGGAGCGCCTGGTCATGCTTCGGCGCCAGGTGATCGACGCGCTCGTCGGCTACGGGGGGTTCGGGCCCGGCATGGACGTCGCCGCGGACGGCGGCCGGGGCCCGTACGTGATCGGCTGGCGCACCACCGCCGGCCCCCTGCCCATCGAGGTGGAGGACGCAGAGGCGCAGAGGATTCATCACTCGGTGGAGGTCGTCGCGGTTCGGCCGCAGCCGGCCACCGGCGCGGTGACCGTGGAACCCGGCCAGATGTCGGTGAGCATCGTGGAGCGGGAGGGCGACGTGGGCGACGCCGGGCCGGGCACCGTGTTCGTGACGGAGGGGTCGGCCACCTTCAGCATCGCCCTGCCGCTGGAGGTTTCGGGCATGGTCGTGACCGAGCTGGAGGTGATCGCCGGTCCGGACGCCGGCATGGTCATCGCTGAGCAGGGCGGCTTCGGCGGCTTCTGGCCACCCGGCACGAGCCTGGAGATTCGCCATGCCGAGACCGGCGACTGGTCGCCGCTCGGTGACCTCAGCCGGCAGAGCCGCTTCGAGATCGACGACCCGGCCACGGCCATGAGCGATACCGGCCGGATCCAGGTCCGTGTCCGCGCCGAGGGCATCGATCCGAACTTCGGCGGCAACTCGTTCTTCGTCAGCGCCCGAGCCAGCGGGGTGCTGGAACGATGACGCCGGTGGTCGAGACCCGCGGCCTCGTCAAGCGCTACGGCGAGCACCTGGCGGTCGGCGGCGTCGACCTCGTGGTCGGGCCGGGCGAGATCTACGGCCTGGTGGGCCCGAACGGCGCGGGCAAGACGACCACGATGAAGATCCTCGCCACGTTGCTGGCGCCGACCGCCGGGGAGGCGTTCGTGACCGGAATCTCCGTCACGGTCGACCCGCTCGAGGTGCGCCGCCGCATCGGGTACATGCCCGACTTCTACGGCGTCTACGACGATCTGCGGGTCTGGGAGTACCTCGACTTCTTCGGACGCTGCTACGGCGTGCCCGGGAACCGTCGCCCGACCATGATCAACGAGCTGCTGGAGATCGTCGGCCTGGCCGACAAGCGCGGCGACTACGTCGAG
>JAHWJN010000096.1 GCA_019348395.1 Chloroflexota bacterium | reverse complement strand
CTTGGGGCAGTCCGGCGTGGGGAGCAGGCCGGAGGGCACGCAGACCTCGCGCTCGACGACGTCAGTCGGGCGCGGGAAGGGGCGGGCGGGGACGTTGGCGAGGGCAGATTCCATGAAGGCGTGCCAGATCTTGTCGGCGCCGGCCGCGCCGAGGCCGTCCCGCATCGGGCTGCCGTCGCTGTTGCCGACCCAGACGCCGGTGACGATGGCTCCCTCGGCGACCTCCGGGTCGGGATCGGGCGCGAGGTACCCGACCGCCTGGAGATCGCGGAAATCATTGGTGGTCCCGGTCTTCAGCGTCGCCGGGCGACGGCCGCCGTCATCGGTCGCGAGCTGGAAACGCGGCCCCCACAGGGGGTTGGCGGCGGGATCGGTGTTGTCGGCGAGGATGTCGGTCACGAGGTGGGCCGACTGCTCCGAGATGACGCGCTCGGCGTCGGGCGCATCGGTGGCGTGGTCGTAGAGGACGTTGCCATTGCTGTCCTCGATGCGCTCGATCATGTGGGGCCGGACGAACTCGCCGCCATTGGCGATGGCGCCGTACGCGCCGACGAGGTCCAGGAAGTGGACGCCGATCGTCCCGAGCGTCAGCGACGGCACGGCGACCTCCTCCTCCTGGCGCGGATCCCAGTCCAATCCCATCCGCTCGGCGAGCGCGACGACGTTGTCGGTGCCGATCAGCTGCTGCGCCTTCGCGACCGGGATGTTGAGCGAGTACTTCAGCGCGTCGCGCACGCGGACCGGCCCTCGCTCACGGTTGTCCGCGTTGGGTACGGAGTAGCCGTCGACGATCTCGCCCTCGACGTCCATGAACATGGTCGCCGGGCTGATCGTGCCCGACTCGAACCCGGCGGCGTACGTGATCGGCTTGAAGGCCGACCCCGATTGACGATAGCCCTGGCCGAGCACGTCGAAGTTGGGCTGGTGCTCCGGGGTCGCCTCGCCGTCGAAGTTGGCGCTGCCGACGTAGGCCAGCACGGCGCCGGTCCGATAGTTGACGGTCACGATCGCGTCGTTGTTGATGTTGCGATCCTGCAGCTGGGTGATCCAGCCGAGCGCGGCCTCGCCATAGGTGTCGACGAGCTCCTCGTCGGAGAGGCGGTCCATGTCGTATGCGATCTGCGCCCATTTCTCGGCGACGAGCTGGTAGCCCTCATAGTCGAGGGTGGTGACGATGCGCAGGCCTCCCCGGTCGAGCAGCTCCTCGCCCTCGAGCAGGTCGTTCGCCTCCCGGCGCACCGCGTACACGAAGTGCGGGGCCAGGTAGGCCCGGTCGCGTGGCGGCACCAGCTCGATGGTCTCCGTGAGCGCCGTCTCGTATTCGGCCCTGCTGATGAATCCTTCCTCGACCATCGTGTTGAGCACGATGTTGCGCGTGCGAATCGAGCCGGCGGTCTCGGGCACGACGTAGCGGACCTCCCCGTCGACCTCCCGGCGGATCGCCTCGGTCGTCGGGTCCAGGCGGGACGGCGCTCGCACGAGGCTGGCGAGGAGTGCCGCCTCGCTGACGGTCAACTGGTCGTCCGTCGCGTCGGAGGTGATGTCCTTGCCGAAGTAGGCCTGGGCGGCCGACCAGATGCCGTAGGCGTTGTTCCCGTAGTAGACCTGGTTCAGGTACATCTCCAGGACCCGCTGCTTGCCGGTCTCGCCGGAGTAGCGGTCGTCGAGACGAAGCGCGAGGATCGCCTCCTTGACCTTCATCTCCATGACTCGGTCCGGGTCCGCCGCGACCTGTGGGTCGATGAGCCGCATGCCGATGAGCTGCTGGCAGATGGTGCTGGCCCCGGAGACCGTCTGGCCGGCCTGCACGTTCTGCAGGAAGGCGCGGACGATGGCCCCGAAGTCGACGCACGGATTCGTCCAGAACCGCTGGTCCTCGGCCGCGACCTGGGCGTCGATCATCACCTGCGGGATCTCGTCGAAGGTCACCTCCCGCCGATCCTCGATCGCGAACGTGGCGAGCTCCGTTCCGTCCGCGGACATGACGGTCGACCCCTGGGCGAGGTCGAAGTTCTCGATGTCACCGACGTCGGGCAGGTCGCTGGTGAACGACCGGTAGACGAGGAGAATCGCGACGAAGAGACCGATCGCCAGCGCGCCGAAGACCGCCAGGATCAGGCGAGGCAGCGCGGCGGAGCCCGGGGGTCGGCGGCGAGGTGCTCCGCGGGTGGCGCGCCGAGGCGGTCCGCGGCGTCCCGGCGGCGACGGTCGTCGGGTCATCGGGCGGCAGGGTAGCACGGATGTTCGGGTGCGTTATCCTCAACGCCCGATGGAGACCCACGCGCGGGCGGCCGTGCTCGACGACCTCGCATGGCGACGGATGATCGCCGATCACACCGATCTCGACACGCTGCGGTCCGACATGGCTGCCGGGCCGATGACGTGCTACGGCGGCTTCGATCCGACCGCGCCGAGCCTGCACTTCGGGAACCTCGTGCTGCTCGTCACCATGCGCCGCCTGCAGCTGGCGGGGCACCGGCCGATCGGCCTCGTCGGCGGCGCGACCGGACTCGTCGGCGACCCCAGCGGCCGCGCCAGCGAGCGGACCCTGCAGTCACGGGAGGTCGTCGAGGGATGGGTCGACCGCATCCGGTCACAGGTCGAGCGCTACCTTGACTTCGAGGGCGATGCCGCGGCGCTCATCGTCAACAACCTCGAGTGGATCGGGCGCATGACCGCGCTCGACTGGCTGCGCGACATCGGCAAGCACTTCAGCGTCAGCCGCATGCTGGCGAAGGAGTCGGTGAGCGCGCGGCTCGAGGCCGGCGGGATCAGCTACACCGAGTTCAGCTACCAGGTGATGCAGGCCGTCGACTTCCTGGAGCTGTACCGGCGCCACGGGTGCCGGCTCCAGCTGGGTGGCAGCGACCAGTGGGGCAACCTCACGGCGGGGGTCGACCTGATTCGGCGCGTGGAGGGTGCCAGCGTGCACGCCCTGGCCACGCCGCTCATCACCCGCCCGGACGGGGAGAAGTTCGGCAAGTCGACCGGCTCCACGCTGTGGCTCGACGCGGAGCTGACGACACCCTTCGCCTTCTACCAGTGGTTCCTCAACACCGACGACTCGGTGGTCGGCAGCTACCTGCGCGTCTTCAGCTTCCGGTCACACGACGAGATCGAAGCACTCGAGGCGGCGGCGTCCGATCGACCGGAGTCGCGCGAGGCACAGCGGGCGCTGGCGGAGGAGGTCACCACCCTGGTGCACGGGGCGGACGCCTCCGCAGGGGCGGCCGCGGCATCGGCTGCCCTCTTCGGCCAGGGAGATCTTCGAACCCTCGACGCCGCCACGCTCGAGGCGGCGTTTGCCGACCTCCCGCACGCGTCGGTCGCGGACGACGGAAAGCTGCCCACCGTGCTCGACCTGCTGGTGGCGACCGGGCTTTCAGAGAGCCGGGGACAGGCGCGGCGGGTGCTCGCCGAGGGCGGGGCGTACGTCAACAACGAGCGGGTCAGCGGCCCCGACGCGGTCCCGGACCGCTCGCAGCTGCTCGCCGGACGCTGGCTGCTGCTGCGACGCGGGAAGCGGAACCTCGCGGTGGCCGACGTGCGATCCGAGCCGGCGGCGTGAGGCTCGCTCCTGACTGGTGATGCGGTCAGTGGCCGCGCTCGGGCCCGTGCCCGTTCTGTGCCGCCTCGGCGACGACCCGGTCGGCGATGGTGTGTGGCACCTCGGCGTAGTGGTCCAGCTTCCAGGAGAAGCGTCCACGGCCCTGGGTGATCGAGCGCAGCTCGGTGGCGTAGTGGAACATCTCGGCCTGGGGTACCTGGGCGCGGAGGTGTTGCATGCCATCGGCGGAGTCCATGCCCAGCACATGTCCGCGCTTGGAGGTGATCTGCCCCATGACGTCCCCCATGTACTCGTCCGGGACGGTGACCTCGACCTCCAGAATCGGCTCGAGGAGTGCCGGTGATCCCTGCTCGAAGGCGCGCTTCAACGCCTGGGAGGCCGCCACCTTGAAGGCCATCTCCGAGGAGTCGACGGTGTGGTACGAGCCGTCGACCAGCGTGGCCTGCAGGTCGACCACCGGGTAGCCCGCCAGTACGCCCTCCGACATCGCCTCGCGCAGGCCCTTCTCCACGGCGGGGATGTACTGCTTGGGGACGACGCCGCCCACGATCCGGTCGCCGAACTGGAAGCCGGAGCCCATCTCGCCCGGCGCGAATTCGATGACGACGTGCCCGTACTGGCCGTGACCGCCGGTCTGGCGCTTGTATTTGTTGTCGACGCGCGCGGCCTGGCGGATCGTCTCCCGGTACGGCACCCGCGGGGTGGCGGTCCTGACCGATGCGCCGAATTTCCGCTTCAGCCGATCCACGATGACGTCGACGTGCGCGTCGCCCATGGCGGTCAGAATCGTCTCGCCGGTGCCCTCCTCGCGGTGGACCCGGACGCACGGCTCTTCCTCCTCCAGCCGATGCAGCGCCTGCCCCAGCTTGTCGAGGTCGGCCTTGGACTCCGGCTCGATGGCGACCTGCAGGCTCGGGGCGGGGAAGTCGAAGGCGGGCAGCTCCACGCTGTGCGCGCGGTCGGCGACCAGGGTGTCGCCGGCGTGGGTCGAGGTCAGCTTGGCCACGGCCGCGATGTCTCCCGGCCCGACTTTCGGAAGGTTCTCGGTCTCCTTGCCCTGCACCGACAGCAGGTTCCCGATGCGCTCCTCCTCCCGGCGGGTCGCGTTCCAGACGTGACCCTGTCCCGAGAGCGTGCCGGAGATGACCCGGAAGTAGGTCAGCCGGCCGACGAAGGGGTCGGCCGCAGCCTTGATCACCTGGGCCACGAACGGGCCACCGGGGTCGGGGGCGAGCTCCTTGCCGTCGGCCAGCCGCCTCTCGCCGACCTCGGCGGGGGAGGGCACATGCTTCACGATCATGCTGAGCAGCTCGCGCACGCCGATGTTGCGCGTCGCGGAGCCGACGAAGACCGGCACCACGCTGCCCTCGCGCGTCCCCTTGTGCAGCGCGGCCTCGATCTCCTCGTCGCTGAACGGCTCGCCCTCGAGGTACTTCATCATCAGCTCATCACTCGCCTCGGCAGCGGCCTCAACCAGGGCATCGCGCCGGGTGTGCTCGATCCCCTCCAGGTCGGGCGGGATCGGCACCTCCTTCGGTGAACCGTTCTCGTAGACGTTGGCATGCTCCTCGATCACGTCCACGTAGCCGCGGAAGCCATCGGCCGTCCCGATCGGAAGGTAGACCGGCGCGATCTTCGGACCGAAGCGGGACTTGAGCTGGTCGAGCGTCGCGGCGGGCGCCGTCGGCTCGCTGAGGCTGATCTTGCGGCGGGCGAGCTTCGGCTCGATCTTCATCGTCCCCTCGCGGAACAGGTCGATCTCGATCTTGCCGAGCTTCGTGCTGAC
>JAHWJN010000095.1 GCA_019348395.1 Chloroflexota bacterium | reverse complement strand
ATCTCGCCGAGCGCCTGTCCCAGCATCGGCTCGCCGAGCCCGGCACTCACCTAGGCCAGGATCTCCGGGTTGTCGTAGTGCGTCGCCGCCCTGACGATGGCCGCGGCGTAGCGCTCGGGGTTCTCGCTCTTGAAGATGCCCGAGCCGACGAAGACCGCCTCGGCACCGAGCTGGCGCATCAGGCTGGCATCGGCCGGGGTGGCGACGCCGCCGGCGCTGAAGTTCGGCACCGGCAGCGCGTTCGCCTCGGCCGTCGCCTTGACCACGTCGTACGGCGCCCGCAGCTCCTTGGCCGCCGCGAACAGCTCATCCTCGCGCATGCCGGCGAGCTGACGGATGCCCTTCTGCACCGCGCGCATGTGCCGCACGGCCTCGACGATGTCGCCGGTGCCCGCCTCGCCCTTGGTCCGGATCATGGCCGCCCCCTCGCCGACGCGCCGCAGCGCCTCGCCCAGGTCTCGGCACCCGCACACGAACGGCACCTTGAAGCCGTGCTTGTCGATGTGGTGCTCCTCGTCGGCCGGGGTGAGCACCTCGGACTCGTCGATGTAATCGACCTCGAGGCTCTCGAGGATCTGCGCCTCCGCGAAGTGGCCGATCCGGCACTTGGCCATGACCGGGATGGACACGGCGCGCTTGATCTCCTCGATCAGCTTCGGGTCGCTCATGCGGGCCACGCCGCCGAACTTGCGGATGTCGGACGGCACGCGCTCGAGCGCCATGACCGCGACCGCGCCGGCCTCCTCGGCGACCTTCGCCTGGTCGGCGGTCACGACGTCCATGATCACGCCGCCCGCGAGCATGCGGGCGAGCCCGACCTTCGTGGCCCAGGTGCTTCGTTCGATGGTGGTCATTCGGGTACTTCTCTCGCTGCGCCGATGCGTTGCGGACCGCACGCTCGGGATTCGACCACCCATTCTACTCGCGACACGGTCGAGCGCCCATGCCGGGCAGGGCCGCGGCCGCCAGGTGCTCTCCACGGGCACGCGTGCCGTCCGTTGGTATGATCGCCCACGAGGAACCGCGCGCGATGATCAACGCCCCCGTCCTGGTCCTGAACCAGAACTACGAGCCGCTCAACGTCTGTGACATCAGGCGCGCGTTCCGTCTGCTCGGCGCCGAGAAGGCGGAGCTGCTGGCCCGCAACCATCAGCTGATCCACACCCCCAGCGTGACGATCCCGGCCCCGTCCGTGATCCGGCTGCAGTACCACATCAAGCGACCGCAGCCACGGGTCCGGCTCAGCCGGCGCGAGGTCTTCAGCCGTGACCGCCACACCTGCCAGTACTGCGGCAAGGTGGCGCGCGACCTGACGATCGACCACGTGATGCCGAAGCATCGCGGCGGCCGGCACGAGTGGGAGAACCTGGTCGCCGCCTGCCGGCCCTGCAACCACCGCAAGGGTGGCAAGACGCTGGTCGAGGCGCGCATGCAGCTGCTGCGCGAGCCCCGGGCCCCGCGCGCCGACCTGCGCTACCTGTTCGGGACCTATCTCGCCGACGAGCGGAACGACGCGTGGCGCAGCTACCTGTTCCTGGGCGACCCGGCCCCGGCGTCGGTCTGAGCGACGGCACGCCCTACGCCATCGGCGCGCTGCCGACGGCGCCGAGGCGGATCCTCGCCGTGCTGGCCGACGACGGCCACGAGGCCGTGCTCGTGGGCGGCTGCCTGCGTGACCTCCTCCTCGGCGACCGGCCCGGTGACTGGGACGTCGCGACGAGCGCGCCTCCCGAGGTGGTCGCGGCCCGCTTCCCCGGTTCGGTCTGGGAGAACCGGTTCGGCACGGTGCTCGTCCCGGGTCCGGACCCGGTCGAGATCACGACCTACCGGAGCGAGTCGGGCTACTCCGACCGGCGCCGCCCCGACGAGGTCACGTTTCACGGGTCGCTATCCGCCGACTTGGCGCGCCGCGACTTCACCATCAACGCCATCGCCTGGCTGCCGGACGCCCCGGGCGCCGACACCGGCCGGCTGGTCGACCCGTTCGGTGGCCTCGACGACCTGCGAGCCGGACGTTTGCGGGCCGTGGGCGCGCCGGCCGAGCGCTTCGCCGAGGATGCACTGCGCGTCATGCGCGGGGTCCGGTTCGGCCTGCGCTTCGGCTTCGGCACCGAACCCGAGACGGAGACCGCCCTGCGCGAGGCGGTGCCCGCCACCGCCGGGCTCTCGGCCGAGCGAATCCGCGACGAGCTGCTGCGGCTCCTCGCCGATGGGCGAATCGTGCCGTCCGTGGCGCTCGGTCGCTGGGAGCAGATCGGGCTGCTGGCGATCATCCTGCCCGAGGTTGGCCGCCTGCGTGGCGTCGTCCAGGACAAGCCGCGTGGCGGAGATGCGCTCGACCACTCCCTCTGGACCGTGGACGCCCTGCCGCCCGACGACCCGGTGCTGCGCCTCGCCGGCCTGCTCCACGACATCGGCAAGGCCGACACCGCGTCCAACGGTCACTTCATCGGCCACGAGGTGGTCGGCGCCGACCAGGCCGCAACCGCCCTGCGGCGGCTCCGCCTGGGGCGGCGCGACGTGGCCCGCGTCCGGCACCTGGTGCGGCACCACATGTTCGCCTACGACGCGAGCTGGACCGATGCGGCCGTGCGCCGCTTCATCCGCCGCGTCGGGGAGCCGGCGCTCGGCGACCTGTTCAGGCTGCGCGAGGCCGACAATGCGGCCTCCGGCGTGATCGAGCCGGCCGACGGTGGGATGGGGGACCTTCGCGCTCGGATCGCGCAGCAGGAATCGGCGCCGATGGTGTCACGCCAGCTGGCGATCACTGGCCACGATCTGCAGGCCGAGCTGGGCCTGGCACCCGGCCCCGTCATCGGCGACCTGTTGGACCGGCTGCTGGAGGCCGTCGTCGAGGACCCGGCGGTGAATGAGCGGGGGGCGCTGCTGGCCCTGGCCCGGTCGCTGCTCGACGAACGGTGACGGGGCGCACCGCCGCTTCGGCGTGACCGGCCCCGACGGCTGACAGGTGGGGGCACGCTGCTACAATCGGCCGTCCGGGCCCATGTCCGGACCGCACTCATCAGTTGCCCATACCGGGCGGAGGGACCGCGCTCCGATGACCGCCAGCGTGCGTCGGGCCGTTCGGCTCGAGCACCGGCTCACCCAGCCGAACGCCTCGCTCGCCGACCTCGAGACCGCGGTGGCCATCGCCACCGAGCACGAGGTCGCCGCCCTGACCGTCAACCCGTGGATGGTGAAGGCCGCGAAGCGGCTGCTCGGCCGAGCACGGGTGACCCTCGGCACCGTGGTCGGGCACCCGGCCGGGACCCAGCTGCTCAGCGTGAAGGCGTTCGAGGCCTCAAAGGCCCTGGAACAGGGCGCCACCCAGATCGACTTCGTCGTGAACGGGGGGGCGCTGGCGTCCGGGGACGAGGAGATCGTCTTCAACGACATGCTGGCGGTGATCGACATGGCCCATTCAGCGCTCGCGGCGGCCGGCGTGATCGTCGAGTCGGAGCCGATGAGCGAGGAGCTCGTCCGCCGCGCGTGCCGCCTTGCCGAGCGGGCGGGCGCCGATCAGGTCGTGACCAGCGCCGGGTCCGCGACGGTCCGCTCCACGCTGGCCCGGACCCGCATCCTGCGCGACAGTGTCGGGCCGCGCATCGGAGTCAAGGCGTCCGGCCGGTTCCGGAACGCGGAGCAGGTAGCCGATGCCGCGGAGGCAGGCGCGAGCCGGGTCGCCGCGGAGCTCACGCCGGCCCTGGCGCGGCGCGCGACGTCGAGCGCGGAGCTGTCCGGCGCGGCCGCGGGATGAGCGTCCGATGAGCGAAGGGAGCACCGATTGAAGCTGCTGGTCGTCGGCGGAGCCGGGTACGTGGGCTCCACCAGCGTGGAGGGCCTCGTCGAGGCGGGTCACGAGGTCGTCGTCTACGACAACCTGACCAGCGGCCATCGCGAGTCGGTGGTCGAGGGCGCCCGCCTCGAGATCGGTGATGTCGAGGACGGCGCGCGACTGACCGAGCTGCTCTCCGATGGCGTGGACGCCGTCCTCCACTGCGCCGCTCGCTCTCTCGTCGGCGAGTCGATGGCCGATCCGGGCCTCTACTACCGGGTCAACGTCGCGGGCGGCGTGACCCTCCTCGAGGCGATGCGGTCGACCGGCGTGAACCGTCTCGTCTACTCCTCGTCCGCGGCGGTCTACGGCGAGCCCCGGCGCGTCCCGATCGCCGAGGCGGATCGCACCGAGCCGATCAACCCCTATGGCGCGACCAAGCTCGCCTTCGAGGGCGCCATGCGCTGGTTCGCCGCCGCGCACGACTTCCGCGCCATCAGCCTGCGCTACTTCAACGTCGCCGGCGCCACGGAGCGCAACGGCGAGGACCACGATCCCGAGACTCATTTGATGCCGACCGTCCTTCGCGTTGCCGCCGGCGAGCACACGCACGTCCAGATCTTCGGGCAGGACTACTCGACCCCCGACGGCACCTGCATCCGCGACTTCATCCACGTCCGCGATCTTGCCGAGGGCCATCTGCTGGCGCTCGAGGCAACCGGCGAGGGCGATCCGTCGCTCGAGGTCTACAACCTCGGATCGGCGGCGGGCTTCAGCGTCCGCGAAGTGGTGGAGGCCGCCCGGCGCGTGACCGGTCGCGCGGTTCCCGCCCGGGCGATCAAGCGCCGCCTGGGCGATCCACCGGTGCTCGTCGCCTCGTCGCGGCGGGCGCGCCGCGAGCTGGGCTGGCAGCCGGCGCACTCCACCCTGGAGCGGATGCTGGCCGATGCGTGGGCGTGGCGCGAGGCGCACCCCCACGGCTATGCGTCGTCCCGCGGCGACGGCGCCGAGTCGGTCCAGCCGGAGCGGGCGGCCGCCTCGGCGGGCTAGCGCCGGGCGCGCTCCTCTGCCGCTCGGCACTGGGCGCATAGCCCGTAGAAGTCGAGCCGCGCGTCGTCAATCTCGAATCCCAGGTCCGCCGCGACCCGGTCGGCGACCGGGGTGATGTAACCCTCGCCGATCTCCTCGACGCGGCCGCATCGGTCGCAGGCGAGGTGGTGGTGGTGCCCGGGCCGACAGGCGACGTAGCCGTAGACGTGTCCGTCCTGCTCGAGCCGGCGCGCGACGCCCGCGCCGACCAGCGCCTCGAGCGTACGGAACACCGTCGCGCGGCCGATGCGCGGGTCGATCCGCCGCAGCCGGTCGTACAGCTCCTGGGCGGTGATCCGGCGCCCGTGGCTGGCGAGCGCGTCGGCGACGAGCAGCCGCTGGCGGGTCACGCGCTCGCCGGCGGCGGTCAGCCGGTCGGCAGTGGAGGTGGCATCGAGCGTCGGGGTCCCCATCGGCCAGAGGCTAGCACGCATTGACCGATGGCACGGGTAATCCGATACTGCGTCTCATCAGGACCACCGTCGCCGCCGAGCCGATGCTTCGCTTGCGAGACCTTACAGCCGGCTACGGGGCGCGCTGGGCGATCAGCGGCGTGGACC
>JAHWJN010000094.1 GCA_019348395.1 Chloroflexota bacterium | reverse complement strand
CGAGCGCGCGCACAAGGGCACGCTCTGCCGCGACGAGATCGGCGACATCTCGCCGGCCGTCCAGGTGAAGCTCCTGCGCGTGCTCCAGGAACTCGAGCTCGAACGACTCGGCGGTACGAAGACGGTGCGCGTCGACAGCCGCGTCGTCGCGGCGACGCACGTCGATCTTTCCGCGGCCGCCGAGCAGGGCAGGTTTCGTCAGGATCTGTTCTACCGTCTGAACGTCGTCGTGCTCGGCGTGCCGCCGCTGCGCGATCGGCTCGACGATCTCCCGATGCTCGCAGCGCACTTCCTCCGCAAGCACGGTGGCAGCTCGCCGCCGAGCTTGTCACCCGACGCGCTCGAGGTCATGGCCGCGGCACCGGCCTACGTCTCCGACGACATCGCACTCGCCCGCGACAAGGTGCGCTGGTTCCCGGCCCTCGTCAGCAACCACGTCGTGGACCTCATCAACAAGTATCCGAAGGACGAGCTGCCCGAGGCCCTGTGGAAGTACGTCGAGGGCCGCGAGGGATACGACTACCACCATCACGCCGAGGTCGGCAGCGACAATGCCCGCTTCGTGTCCGACGAAATCACCGATGCGTTCGCCGTCGTCGGTCCGGCATCGGCCCAGCGCGAGCGGCTCGAGCAGCTGCGCGAGGTGGGGGTCACGCAGTTCAACATCTACCTCATGAACGGCGAGGAGGAGGACTGCCTGGACGCGTACGGGCGCGACATCATCGGCGAGGCCGCCTCCGCCCGCGCCTGAGCCCAAACTCCGATCGGTGCGGGCGCGGGTGGGTGCGGGTGTACTGTTCGCAGACGTTCAGCGCCGATTCACGTCGCGGACCCACCACCAGGAGACGATCAAATGCCGAAGTTCATGGACGTCCACCACGGTATGCACGGCGTGACACCCGAGGCGCTCCAGGCGGCTCACCAGGCTGACCTCGACATCCAGGGCGAGGAGGACGTGGACTTCCAGCGCGCCTGGGGCGATCCGGAGTCCGGCATGGTGTGGTGCATCTCGGAGGCCCCGAGTGCCGAGGCGGTGCAGCGCATTCACGAGCGAGCCGGCCATCCCGCCACCGAGGTGTACCCGGTCCCCGTGGAGGTCTGAACCGACGGGGACTTTGAGCTCGGGTTCCGTCGCGGCCGAGCTGATCGCGGAACCCGAGCAGGCGGCATCCGACTTGCACCGGGAGGCGGGCATGACCGCCACTCCGACCACCACCAAGCTCGGGCCGGACCAGGCCTTTCTCAGGGACCTCATGCGCCGCCTGGCCGAGGTCGAGTCCACCGATGCGCCGATCCTCAGCGTCTACGTCGACACGCGTCCCGAGGCGCACGGACAGCGCCCCGGCGAGCGGAATGAGCTCACCGTCGTGCGGTCCCGGCTCGATGCCGTCGCCGGGACGCTCGAAGCGCACGGCGCGGCGCGAGACTCGTTCGACGCGGATCGCGCGCGCATCGAGGAGCTGCTCGACAGCGAGGAGCTGAACGACACCGATGGCGTCGCCGTCTTCGCCTGCTCGCACGTCGGGCTGTGGGAGGCCATCGGCGCGCAGACCCAGTTCGACACGCAGGTTTCCGCAGGTCCGACCGCGGAGCTCTTCCAGCTCGCGCGCCTGCTCGACGACGCGGTGAGCGCCGTGGTGGCGGTCCTCGACACGAACACCTGCCGCCTGTTCGTCAGCCGGCGCGGCGGGCTGGCGGAGCGTCGTGGCCTTGACGAAGACACCGCCGAGCACAGCCGTCACGACACCGGCGGCTGGTCGCAGGCGCGGTTCCAGCGTCACATCGACATGCAGGACCAGCGCTTCGCCAAGGAGGCCGCGGAGGCCATCGGCCGGCTGGTGCAGCGGGAGAAGCCTGCCCACGTCCTGCTCGCCGGAGACGAGCGCGTGATCTCGGTGCTGGATCCCGAGCTGCCCGAGCACGTGCGGCCCCTGGTAGAGCACGTCGCCAGGATCGACATGCGAGCCGCACCCGGGGACGTGCGCGAGGACATCGCGCCGATCCTGTCAGCACTGGAGGAGGCCGACGGCCGGGACGCGGTCGAGCGAGCGTTGGCCGGGCACCGCGCCGGGGATCTCGGCACGGCGGGCATGGACGCGGTGATGGCAGCGCTCGAGGCCGGGCAGGTGGACGAGCTGATCATCGACGAGACATTCGACGCCGACGAGGAGCTGCGGAGCGAGCTCATCCGCCAGGCGAGCCTGACGGACGCGCACGTCGAGATCGTCCGCGACCACGATGAGCTGCGCCGCCACGACGGCGTCGCGGCGACCCTCCGCTACCGGGTCTGACCCGAGCGTCTCGCCACCACGGCGAACTCCTCGCCCGCGGGGTCGAACGGCGCCCCGGTCACGTCCCCGTGCACGTCGGTCAAGCTGAATCCGGCATCGGCGAGCTCGGCGCGGAGTGAGTCGACGTCGAAGTACTGCGTCCACGTCCAGAACGTGCGTGAGCGGTCGCGCTCCACGATCTCGTATCGGTCCAGCGAGACGCGCGCATCGGGGTAGACGAAGGTGTTGAGGAAGCCGAAGTAGGGTTCCGCCGACCAGAAGCCATTCATCATGCGCGGCGCATAGGCGGAGGTCTCCTCGATCTCCGCGATGGCGGCCACGGAGGCGGCGTCGAACAGGAACACGCCGCCTGGCTCGAGGAGGTCCGCCAGGCGAGCAAGCAGCCGACCACGCTGCTCCGGCGACATGGCGCCGTAGTCCCCGTAGATCATCAGCGCGAGGTCGAACCGATCCGAAGACTCCCACTCGAGGTAGTCGGCGACGTGGTGCGTGACCTCCAGGCCGTCACGTTGTGCCATGGCCCGCGCGTGCTCGATCGACCGCGGTGAGAAGTCCACGCCGGTGACCGCGGCCCCCGTTCGCGCCAGCCGGTTCGTGTACTGGCCCGGGCCGCACCCGAGGTCGAGCACTGCCGATCCCGGCCCCAGGTCGAACGTCCGGGTTATCCACCTCACGGAGCGCTCCGCGAACTCGTCCGGGCGCGAGGCGCCATCCGCGGCGTCGTCGAGGTGGTATCGGAGCAGCTGCTCGGAGATGTGGGGATCGGCCCACAGCTCGCGGATGGTCATGGTCGCGAACGGCGCCGGTCGCCGGTTGATCCGCTCGAGGTCGGAGAACATCGTGGTGGTTCCTCTCGGTCTGTCGATCGGGAGGAAGTTCGCCTGTCCCGCGGCGCCAGTCGCACTGGCCACTCGACGGAGCGGCGGCCGCTTCCCGCGCTTCCTCCGATCTGACGCCAGTTTGCCTGGCGGCGGGACGACGGAACGGCCCGCCCGCCGTCACAGCGCCACTCTCACTGGCGAATGGCGGTCCAACCGTGACGTTCCGCCTGCTCCTCCGCCGAATGGCAAGCCACGCTGGCCACAGGAATACCGCCGGACGGCCTACCAGTCGGGCTCGGCGATGACCACCATCTCCCCGTAGTTTCGGTTGAAACCCTGGCTGGTCTGCATCGTCAGCCGCTCGCTCGCCGTCGGCATGGTCCATTGCAGGTCGCACTGGGTGGCGTTGGCGAGGACCGGTGGCAGACCGGCCGGCTTGTGGACCGTCGGGTCGGGACAGGGGATGTCGCGCACGATCGCCGTGACCCGGTAGCCGAGCTGCTGGCCGTCCGACATGGTCACGATCACCTGTTGGCCCACCTGCGCGACCCACAGCGGCTTGAACAGGTTCGGCATGGCGTGCGCGAACAGGTACGAGTTCGTCCCGCGGCCCGGTTGCGCGCTCGATCGCAGGATGTAGGCGCCGTCGAAGGGCGGGAAGTCCTCGTGGCCGGCGTTGCCGGCCATCGTCACGGGCACGTCGACGCCGAGCGCGGGGATCTCCAGCCGCCGAGCCACCCACCCGGGATCGTGGGGCTGAAGGGCGGGCGCCGGTACCGCCCGTTCGCCGCGGGCGGGCGGGAGATCCGCGACCTGCACCCGCTGTTCGGGCACGGTCCGCGGTGCGTGCGACGCCACCCGGATGTCCAATCGCTCCGCGGGAAGCCGGAGCACCCCCGCCTCGTCCTGAGGGGCATTGACGGTCCCTTCCTCGGCCGGCGGCAGCCTCGGATCCTCGACGGCGGGGATCGCCGGCGGAAGCAGGGCGCGCAGGGCGTGCGGCGCCGTCGCGCCGACGATGAACGGGATGCTGACCAGGGCGACGACCAGGGCGACGAGTCGCTGCGATCGAATCCTGGACCCATCCCCCGGCTGGCGCATGGTGTCCCGCCTGTGCAAGGCGCGGGCCGGACGCCCCCGTTCCGGTTGAGCAGCCGGAGAGTAGTCTTCCGGACATGAAGATCTCGTTCATCGCCGGCTTCGGGCCGATCATTCGTGACGCCGACCAGGCGCACGGCTTCTGGCGTGACGGCCTGGGCATCGCGTTCGCGGAACCGGCGCCGGGCTACTTCACGAACGACGAGCTCGAGGGCGTGAAGGCCTTCGCCATGTGGCCCCTCTCGCAGGCGGCCGAGTCGACGTTCGGCTCGCCGGAATGGCCACCCGACCTTCCCCAGCCGCAGGCCTGGATCGAGTTCGACGTCGATTCGGCCGCCGCCGTCGCCGAGGCCACGGAGGAGCTGCACGGGGCCGGGCACCACATCCTGCGCGACGCGCACGAGGAGCCGTGGGGCCAGACCACGGCTCGGCTGCTGAGCCCCGAGGGGCTGCTCGTCGGCATCACCTTCACGCCCTGGATGCACGATCCGCCGGAGGGGCCGATCACCGAGTCCTGAGGGTGCCAGCTCAGCCGCGACCCTCGCGCATCGCCGCCTTTCGGGCCCGTTTCGTGGCCTGGTACTCGGCGAGCGCCTCGGGGGAGTCGACGTCACCGAGCGTCGGGTGAGACGGGAGCACGTCGTCGATCCCCGGCGGCCGCACGCCGAGCCGGCGCGCCAGCACCGCGGTGAGCGAGGCAACCTTCATCTCGCCGAACCCGGGCAGGGCGGCCAGGCGACGCTGAAGGTCGCGCCCGTCGGTCGCATCGGTCCAGGCCCGGGCAGCGTCGCCGTCGTACGTGTCGGTGATGAAGGCGGCCAGCTCGCGCACCCGTTTTGCCATGGCGGATGGGAACCGATGGATCGCCGGCGGTCCCTTGGCCGCCGACTCCAGCTTCGCCTCGTCGACCGCCGCCAGCGCGCGGGCGTCCAGCGTGCCGAGCCGCTCGAGGAGCACCTTCGGCCCGGAGAAGGCCTTCTGCACCGGGACCTGCTGGTCCAGCGCGAAGCCGATGAGCAGCGCCATCGGGTCGGAGACGAGCAGCCGATCGGCCTCGTCGTCGCCGGTGAAGTGGAGCCGGTCGGTGGGTGCCGTCATCGTCTCCGCATCCTACCGCCGTCGGGCACGTGATCTCGGTGCCATTCTGTAGCAGCTCCGTCCCTGTCAGCGGATATATCACTGTTGATATATCGGTTGACGGATGACACACCACGTCGGCACGGCGCGCTCCCGGCCGCCATCATCGCCACCGCCATGCGTCGTCGCGCTAGGATGGCGGCCTTGCGGATGGCACCAC
>JAHWJN010000093.1 GCA_019348395.1 Chloroflexota bacterium | reverse complement strand
CGGTCGCCACCGAGGATCTCGAGCCGCACCTGGCGACGGCCGGGCGCTACGTCGGCATCGCGGGCCTGGATCCAGAGCCGTGGGAGCTGGTCGACGCCGAGGGCACGCTGGCCTGGGTGCGAGGCGAGGACAACGCCACGGCGGCGGGATCGATGATCTATACCTGGTCCAGCGGCGAGTTCGTCTTCCTGCTCATCGGGGTTGACGACCGCGTCAACCGCGCCCTCATCTCCGAGCTGCCGGGACAGCCCGCACCGAGCCCGAGTCCGAGCCCGACCCCGACTCCCGAGCCATCGCCGTCAGACGGCGAGCCGAGCCCGACGGCCACGGACGGCTGACCGATGCGTTTCGCGGAGTGGGCGGACCGCATCCGCCACAGCCTCTGGTTCGTCCCCACGCTGTGGACGCTGGGCGCGGCCGTCGCCGCCCTCCTCCTCATCTGGGTTTCGAGTGAGACCGACGCAGAGGCCACGGACCTGCCGCTGCTGTTCAGCGCCGGGGTCGACGGGGCGCGCGCCATGCTGCAGGCCATCGCGGGGTCGATCATCACCGTCGCCGGCGTGGTGTTCTCCATCACGATCGTGGCGCTGCAGCTGGCGAGCACCCAGTTCTCACCCCGGGTCCTCCGCACCTTCCTGCGCGATCGCTCGACCCAGGTCGTGTTGGGGTCCTTCATGGGCACCTTCACCTACACGCTGCTCGTGCTGCGCTCGATTCGTTCCGAGGACGAGACCGCGTCCGCCTTCGTGCCGGCCTTCGCGATCAGCGGGGCACTCGCGCTCACGCTCGTCTCGCTGGGAATGCTCATCTACTTCATCCACCACATCAGCGTGCGCATCCAGGTCACGTCGATCGTTGCGAGCGTGGCCGATGACACTCTCGAGACCCTCGAGCGGCTGGCGGGCCGTTGGCGGGATGAGGAGAGTCGAGCCTGGAAACCCGCAGCCGATCAAGTCCCCCCAACGGTGCCACCGAGCGGTGCGGTTCCCACCGCCGACGCGGGAACGTCCGAGGCCCTCCTGCCGGCCCTGGAGTCGGGGTACCTCCAATTCGTCAGCATCGACAAGATGGTGGCCGCCGCCTCCGAGGCGCAGGGTCGGCTCCGCCTGTTCATCGCACCCGGCCTGTGGCTCCAGGAGGGAGTGCCCTGCGCGGCGTTCAGGCGCGAGGGCGGATCGGAGGTCGACCGCGAACGGCTTCAGGACGCCCTGGCGGATGGGCTGGGGGTCGGGCACGAGCGCTCCACGTCGGAGGACGTCGCATTCGGCATCCAGCAGCTCGTCGACATCGCGATCAAGGCGCTGTCGCCGTCGGTCAACGACCCGACCACGGCCATGAATTGCGTGGACCGACTGGTGCAGATCCTCGTCGCCGCAGGCAGGACGCCCGACGCCCCTCGCTCCTTCACCGACGCCGACGGTACGCTTCGGCTGGAGGTGCCATTCCCGAGCTTCGAGGAGCTCTGCGACCTGAGCTTCGACCAGGTCCGCCACTACGGCCGGACGGCGCCGGCCGTCGTCATCCACCTCGCCCGGGCCCTGAGCGTGCTCCGCAACCTTCCCGCGGAGCGCCACGCGGCCATCCGCCGGCAGGCGCGCCTGCTGGCCGACGCGGCGGCCGAGCTGCAGTCCGCGGACGAACGTCGCCACGCGCAGGAGGCCATCGCGCCGCTGCTCGATTGAGGCCGACCGGGCTACCATGCTCGGCATGCTGACCCTGCCCGGTCCGATCGCGGACGTCGGCTGGCTTCGCGATCATCTTGAGCATCCCGGCCTGCACATCGCCGACGTGCGCTGGGCGCTTACCGGCCCGCCGGGTCGGGAGCGGTATGCCGAAGGCCATCTGCCCGGCGCAATTTTCCTGGACGCCGAGAAGGAGCTGTCATCCCCGGGGGAAGGTCCGGGACGACACCCGGTCCCCACCGGGGAGAAGCTGGCACGCATCCTCGGCGAGCGCGGCATCGGTGACGAGCATGCCGTCGTGGCCTACGACGACGCGGGAGGCAGCATCGCGGCCCGCCTGTGGTGGCTCTTCCGGCATTACGGCCACGGTGGCCGCTGCGCCGTGCTCGACGGTGGCATCGATGCCTGGACCGATGCGGGCCTGCCGCTGAGCACCGAGGTCGCGTCCCATGCGCCGGCAACCTGGACGCCGAGGGCCACCCGCGACGACCTGGTGGACACGGCCACCGTCGAGGCGTCGCTCGGTGGCGCCACCCTGCTGCTCGACGCCCGCGCCGGCGAGCGCTACCGCGGTGAAACGGAGCCGGTCGATCCGCGGCCGGGACACATCCCCGGCGCCCTCAGCGCTCCCTGGGCGGACAACCTCGGCGCCGATGGCCGATTCCGTTCAGCCGGCGAGCTCCGCGGACGCTACGCCGCGCTCGGCGTGGAGGAGCGCCCGACGGTCGTGTACTGCGGCTCGTCACTGACCGCGACACACGATCTGCTGGCCATGGAGCTGGCCGGGATCGAGGGCGCGTCCCTCTACGAGGGATCGTGGAGCCACTGGTCGACCGATCCTTCGCGCCCCGCCGCCACCGGGCCGGAGCCGTGACGGACCGCGACGACTGGTCCGGCTGGGACGAGGGGACGGACGACCGCGTCGGCCGCAAGCGCGACCGGCTGGCCCGACTGCTGAGCGTGGCCTCCATTCTCTATTCGCGCGGCAGCACCGAGGCCGGAGTGCCGGTGGGCGAGATCGCGCGCCTGACCGGAATGACCACGCGGACCGTGTACCGCGACATCCGCGCCCTGGAGGACGAGCTCGACGTGCCGGTCTTCCAGGCCGGCCGCGGCCGCTACGGGATCGAGCGCAAGTTCTTCCTGCCGCCGCTGCGCCTGTCGGTCCCGGAGGCGATCGTCCTCTTCCTGGCCGCGCGCCTCATCGCCCGCTGGAGCGACCAGTACGACGCCGCCGTGGTGAGCGCCTTCACCAAGCTGGCCGATGCCCTGCCCCAGCCGATTGCCAACCACGTGGCGGCCACCATGAACGTCGTCGGCCACCACGATCCGAACGAGCCCTTCAGCCGCTCCTTTTCGGCGGTCGCCCGCGGTTGGGCCGAGGGCCGCGTGGTCGAGATCACGTACGACCCCGGGACGGGCGAGGCGAAGCGCACGCGGGTCCGCCCCTACTTCCTCGAGCCCGATGCGGCACTGCGCAGCGTGTACCTGATCGCCTGGGACGAGCCGGTGAACGCCATGCGCACCTACAAGGTGGAGCGCATCCAGTCGGCGACTCTCACCACCGACCGGTACGAGATCCCCGACGGCTTCGACCCCGATACGTGGCTCGCCAATTCGTGGGGAATCTGGTCGCCCGACTCGACGCCGCCGGTGCGGGTCCGCCTGCGCTTCAGCCCCGACGTCGCCCACCGGGTGCGAGAGGCGGTCTGGCACCGATCCCAGGAGCTCAGCGAGCTGCCGGACGGCGGCGTCGAGCTGGCCGTGACGGTGAACGGAATCGTCGAGATCCGCCCATGGATCCTGTCATGGGGCGACGGCGTCGAGGTGCTCGAACCGCCTGAGCTGCGCGAGGCCGTCGCGACCGCCGTGCGGGCCGCCGCGGACCGGTATGACACTTGAGGTCGAGCTCAAGTACAGAGCCGCCGATGATGGCCCGCTGCGTCGCCTGGCGATCGCCCCGATGCTCGGGCGAGCGGACCTGGGCGCGGCGGACCCGGTCGGCGAGATCGACCGATACCTCGATACCGACGACGGCCGGCTGGCGTCGGCCCGATGGGCCTGCCGCCTCCGTCATCGCCGGGGCACGACCAGGCTCTTCCTGAAGGGCCCCGCCGTGGCCGGCTCCGGCGGCGGGCTCCACCGGCGGACGGAGCTGGAGGGACCGGCAACCGACGAGCTCGATCCCGAAGCCTGGCCGCACAGCCCCGCCCGAGAGCTGCTGGACCGGCTGCGGGACGGCCATCCGCTCGAGGAGCGCGTTCGCCTCGTGCAGAGACGCACGGAGCGCACGGTCCTGGTCGACGGTGACCCGATCGGCACGCTGACCCTCGACGTCGTGCGCGTCGAGGCCGATGGCAGGCAGCGCGGGATCCTGCATGCGGTGGAGCTCGAGCTGGCGGCGGCCAGCCAGGCGCATGAGGCGCTGCTCGACGAGCTGGATGCCACCCTGCGAACCGTGAATGGGCTGGAGCCGGATGACCGAACCAAGCTCGAGCACGCCCTCGACTGCATCGCGGACCGATGAGCCGGCGCGGGCCGATGGGGTGGCTCGGGGAGCGCACGCCGCCTGAGCTGGCAGCGCTGGCCGGTGGCGCGCTCGTGCTCGGCTGGCTCGGCTGGGACCTGGCGCTGTGGGATCCCCGTCAGCAGCTCCTGCTCCACGCCGTCGCCGCCGTCGCCGTCGGCGGGCTGGCCGTCGCCGCGGTCAGGGGGGCGGAGCTGCCACGCACCCCGCTCGACCTGCCGGTGCTCGCCCTCATCGCCGGCTTTGCGGCCGCGACCGCCTCGGCGATGAACCACGGCATGAGCCTTCGCGCCATGGCCGCCATCCTCGCCACGGCCGCGATGCTCCCGCTCCTGCTCCTCGCCATCCGCCACCGGCCCTCGTGGGTGGGCGTCCTCGCCTCGCTGCCCGTCCTCGTGCTCGCGCTGCCCAGCCTCGCCTACCTGCTCTGGCGTCGGCTCGACTGGGTCCTGGCCGGCGCTCCCGGGATTCCCCCGCTGCGCCTGCTCAACGAGGGGACTCCGTTCGGATCGGTGGCCGTCCCGCCGTTCATGATCTGGCCCGCCTGGGTCCTGGCCGGGCTCATCGAGCCGCCGTCGGTGCGGCGACCCATCCGCATCGGACTCGTCGCGGTGGGCATCCCGCTCACGATCCTGTCGGGTTCGCGATCGGCATGGCTGGCGATCGGGGTGACCCTCCTGGTCGCGGGAGTACCGTGGGTCTGGGGCCGGCGTCACCGGCTCTGGCCGCCCGGCGGGCTGGACCCGCGGCAAGCCGTCATCGGCCTCGGACTGCTCCTCCTCGCGGGGCTCGCCGCCATGCTCGTCGTGCCGCGGCTCACGGCGGTCACCTCGCTCCTGTATCGCGCGGGCCTGTGGCGAGACAGCCTGGCCGCCTGGAGCACGGATCCGCTGCTCGGCATCGGTCCGGGCTTCATGCCGTACGCCCGGCAGGCGGCGGCGGCCGACTACAGCTTCCCGGTGCGCCAGCCACACTCGCACAACCTGCCGCTCGGCGTGCTGGGCGATGCCGGCATCGTCGGTCTCGCGGCGGCCCTCGGGCTCGTGCTGGCAATCGCCGTCGTCGCCGGACCCTGGCGCGCCCGCACGGCAAATGGGCGCGGGGCCGGTCTCGCGCTCCTGGGGCTGGGTGTCGGTGGGCTGTTCGAGGACCTCACCTTCCTGCCGAACTTCAACCTCCTCGCCATCGGCCTGCTCGCCCTGGCCCTGACCGATGCCGGCGCCGTCCGCTGGACCCGTCCGCCCGTCGCGGCATGGCGGCGGATCGCCCTCGTCGGCGGGACGGTGCTGGCGGCCGCCGCGCTGGCGCCCGCGGTCCTGCTCGGTGACGCCTCCGCCATCGCCCATCGTGCCGGGGTCGATGCCTGGGAGCGGGGCGATCCGGCCGCCGCCCGCAACGACCTGATCCTGGCCGCGTCGCTCGACCGCTGG
>JAHWJN010000092.1 GCA_019348395.1 Chloroflexota bacterium | reverse complement strand
ACCATCGCGGCGATGACGGTCTCGGGCTCGAGCGCCGTGGCCGCCGGCCTGCTGTTCGGGGCGCCGACGGTGATCGTGCTCGTGGTCCTCATCGTGTGGGGCATCACCGTCGTCGCCGACTCCGCGCAGTTCTCGACCGCCGTCAGCGAGCTCTCGCCGCCCGGAACTGCGGGCTCGGCACTCTCGCTCCAGACCGCTGCGGGCTTCCTGCTGACCGCCGTCACCATCATCGGCGTCGGGCTGCTCGACCCGGCCTCCGGCGGCTCGTGGGCGACCGCCTTCGGCGTCCTCGCCCTGGGTCCGCTCGTCGGCATCTGGGCCATGTGGCGGCTGCGGGGCCTTCCCCAGGCGGTCCGTATGGCGGGCGGCCGCCGCTGACGCCGCGGTCGCAGTTACGCCTCGGAGACCTCGATGTGCACGGGGACGCCCCGACGCACCGCGTCCGAGACCGGGCAGTGATCGACCGCCCAAACCGCGATCTCCTCGAGCCGATCGAGGCCCTGCCCGTCGGCCGCCATCCGGAGGCCGACGCGCACGGAGAGCGGACCGCTCGGCGTCGACGGGTCGAGGCCCAGGATGCCGCGGTCGTCCGACTCGCTGTCGACCTCGACCTCACAGACGAAGCCGGTCAGGCCGAGGTGCGCGGCCCGCATCATCGCCAGCGAGGTGACGCAGGCGGCCACCGCCGCGCGCAGGACCCATCCCGGGCTGGGCGCCGACCCGGCGCCGCCGACCGCCGGAGGCATGTCGGTCTCGAGGCGCTCGCCCGCCGGCCCCTCCACCACGACCCGAAGGCCGCCTTCGCCGCGTGCGCGGGCCACCGAGTCGGTGTAGCGCGCCTCGTCGGGATGGTCGGCCAGGTACTGCGCCGCTCGCTCCATCGCTGCCCGGATCGATTCGCTCACGTTCGCCCCTCCAACAGTGCCCGGAGGCCGTCCTCGTCGAGGACCGGGATGCCGAGCGACTCCGCCTTCGTCAGCTTGCTGCCGGCCTTGTCCCCGGCCACGAGATAGTCCGTCCTGGCCGATACCGACGATGCGGGGTGCCCACCGGCGTCCCGAATCGCCTCCTCGGCATCGGACCGGCTCATCCCGGGCAGCGTACCGGTCACCACCAGCGTCTTTCCGCTCAACGGACCCGTGGCCGGTTCCGTCGATGTGCCGGGTGTCGGCGCCTCGGCGCTGACGCCGGCATCCAGCAGCCGATGCAGGGTGTCGCGAGTGTGCTCGTCGTCGAAGAAACGGCGAATGCCCTGTGCGACCACCGGGCCGATACCGGACACCGCCGTCAGCTCGTCGACCGATGCATCCCGCAGCCGATCGGCCGCGCGGCGGGACCAGTCAGCCTCGGTCTCGTGCTCGCCCCGGGGAACCTCGCCGGCCAGCCAGGCGGCGAGGTCGATCGCCGTCTGCTCGCCGACGTGGCGGATCCCCAGCGAGTTCACGATGCGGCCCATGGGTCGTTGCCGCGCAGCCTGGATGGACCGGTGCAGATTCTCGGCGGACTTGCGACCGAGCCGCTCGAGGCTCTCGAGCGTCTCGACGTCGAGCCGGAAGATGTCCGCCGGCTCCCTCACCAGCTCGCGGTCAACGAGCTGCATCATGATCTTGCCCCCCAGCCCATCCACGTCCATCCCGCCTCGACCGCTGAAGTGGAGCAGGCCGCCGATGCGCTGCGCCGGGCAATAGGGGTTCGGGCATCTGGTGACGACCTCCCCCTCCTCGCGCAGTGCCCCGGTGCCGCAGACCGGACACTGGGAGGGCATCTCCCAGATTCGCTCGCTGCCGTCGCGTGCCTCGACGACGGCGGCCACGACCTCGGGGATCACGTCGCCCGCTCGCTGAAGCACGACCGTGTCGCCGACCCGCAGGTCTTTGCGGCGGATCTCGTCGATGTTGTGCAGCGTCGCGTTGCGGACGGTCGTGCCACCGACGAGGACCGGCGTGACATGCGCGACCGGGGTCATCGCGCCAGTCCGCCCCACGTAGACGTCGATATCCTCGAGCCTGGTGGTCACCTGCTCGGCGGGAAACTTGTAGGCAATCGCCCAGCGCGGAGCGCGCGACACGAACCCGAGCGCTGCCTGATCGGCCAGCGAGTCCACCTTGATGACGATCCCGTCGGTCTCGTAGTCGAGATCGCGACGAGCCTCGGCCCACTCCTCGGTGAAGGCGATCACCTGGTCGATGCCGTCCATCCGGCGCGTCACCGGGTTGACCGGGAAACCGAGACGCAGCAGCAGATCGAGCGATTCCGAGTGCGTCGCCAGGCCGTTGGCGCCGACGAGCTGGTAGGTCCACACCGACAGACGGCGGCCGGCGGTGACGGCCGGATCCTTCTGTCGCACCGTTCCCGCCGTCGTGTTCCGCGCGTTGGCGTACAGTGGCCGCCCGTCTCGCTCGAGCTGTTCGTTGAGGGCCGCGAAGGCACCGCGCGGCATGTACACCTCGCCGCGAACCTCGAGCGCGTCGGCCGGTGGGTCCTCCCGCAACCTCATCGGGATGGCGCGCACCGTCCGCAGGTTGGCGGTCACGTCCTCGCCCCTGGTGCCGTCGCCGCGCGTGGCACCTCGCACGAATCGGCGTCCCTCGTAGCGCAGGCTGATCGCCAGGCCGTCGATCTTCAGCTCGCAGACGTACGTGACGGAAGGCCCGTCCGCACCGCGACCGAGGCCTTTTCGGACCCGGGCGTCGAACTCACGCAGCTCGTCGTGACCGAACGCGTTGCCGAGGCTGAGCATCGGTACGTCGTGGCGCACCGGCGGGAAGCCGCCCTCCACCGGCGCGCCGACGCGCTGCGTCGGAGAGTCTGGCGTGACCAGCTCTGGGTGCGCGGTCTCGAGATCGACCAACTCTCGGAAGCGCAGGTCGTATTCGCGATCGCTGATCGTCGGCGCGTCGAGGACGTGGTAGCGATGGTTCGCCTCCTCGAGCAGGGCGCGAAGCTCCGCGGCCCGGGCGGCGGGATCGATGGCGGTCATCGGCCGTCAGTCGTCCCCGTCGGGTTCGTCCTCGGCTCCGAACCAGGCGCGCAGATGCTCGGTGTGCTCGGCGTAGTGGTTCGGCCCGTCGTAGCGAATGACCTCCTCGACGGTGTCGCCGTTCCCGAGCCGGAGCGCCAGCAGTGACGGATCCAGGCCCGCCACGCGCCGCCGCAGCCGCGTGAATGCCGCATCTTCCCGGGCAAGAGCATCGGACGGCGAGACATCGCGTCCCTCCGCCAGGATGCGCTCGTTCATCGCATCGGTCTCGGCGCTCGAGTACGCGAAGTCGTCGCCGCGGCCGGCAACGGCCAGGTCCAGGGCGGAGGAACCGTGGTCGGCCCAGGCCGCGACATGGACCACGAGGTCCCGCACGCTCCAGTCGGCCATCACCCCCGGGACGGTCACCAGGTCCGCGTCGACCGTCCCCAGGGCGTCGAGGAATTCCGTTCGGGCGTCGTCGAGCGCCGCAACCAGATCGTCAATCACGACCCGGCCCCCTCCGGCCGCCGGAGCTCCTCGGCGTGTCGACGGTAGTGCTCGGGTCCGTCCTCGCGAACAAGTGCCTCCAGCGTTGCGCCACTCGGGAGCGTGGCCTGCAGCATGCCGGGGTCGATCCGCCGCAGCCGTTCGACCAGGGCCTCCACCGAGGCCGCCTCGCGCTTCTGCACCGTGGCGAGACGCGTGTCCCGGGCGACGCGCGCAACGGTGGCGTTCACCTCGTCGGTCGGGGGCTGGCCCTCGTACGCCTGCTCGGCGCGCCCTTCCTCCACGGCCAACATCACGTCGACCACCCGGCCGGCCCAGTAGCCGAGGTGCGCCACCAGCTCGCGAGCACTCCACTCGCCGACGAGCCCGGGATGCTCGAGCCGCGCGGGATCCTGCTCGTCGAGGGCAGCATAGAAATCGTCCCGAGCTTCGACGAGCTCATCGAGAAGGGACTGTGTTGTCATCGGCTCCTCCATCACGCGCGCTCCAGGCCGGCGTAGGCGGCGACGAGGCGCTTCACACCCTCGCCGACGAAGGCGACGGTGACCTCCTCGTCGCCCTTGACGATCCGGCTGGTGACCACGATGCCGTCGCCGAAGCGCCGGTGCCGGACCCGGTCGCCGGCGTGCCAGCTCGGTTCCTCCTCGGCGCCCTTGGCGTCCCCCGCGCCGGGCGCGGAGAAGGTGCCACTGCCGAGGTCGACGGGGGCACCGGTGTAGGTGGCCGAAGCCACCCGTTCGCGGGCCGCGTCGAGCTCGCGCCCGACGGGTCGGGGCGCGGGGCGAGCATTCATGTCGGGCAGGGTCACGGGGCGCAGCGGCTCCCGGACGCGGCCGGTGGGCGACCGGTATCCGCTTGGCATCCAACCCCCCTCGTCATCCGTGCCACCCCAGCGCTGTCCGCCACGCCGGAAGGGTGCGGCGGAGCGCTCGGACGCGAGCAGATCGTCCGGCAGCTCGGCCAAAAAACGGGAGGGGTCGGACTGGGCTCCGACGCCGTACGTCGACCGGTGATGCGCGTGAACCAGGTAGAGCCGATCCTTGGCGCGCGTCATCCCCACGTAGGCAAGGCGACGCTCCTCCTCCAGCTCGCGCTCGTCCTCGAGGGCGCGGCGGTGCGGCAGCAGCCCCTCCTCCAGGCCGACGATGAACACGACCGGGAACTCCAGCCCCTTGGCCGCGTGCAGGGTGATCAGCGTCACGCGGTCCGGCACGTCCTCCAGCTCGTCCTGGTCGCTGACGAGCGCCACCTCCTCGAGGAAGCGGGCGAGGCCCTCGGGTGGCGCGATCTCGTCGAACTCCGCGGCGTGACCCCGCAGCTCGAGCACGTTGGCCCAGCGCTCCTCTCCCTCGTCGGTCCCGTCGTTGATCGCCGCCTGCAGGCCGGATCGTTCGAGCGCCGCGTCGAAGATCGCCGAGGGTGGCTCGGTGGCTGCCATCGCCATGAGTCCGCGCATCAGGTCGGCGAAGGTGGCGAGCTGGGCGCGTGCCCGCGGCGCGAGGTTCGGGTTCTCGCCCGCCGCCTCGACCGCCTCCCACATCGACCTGCCCCGCGCCTCGGCCCAGGCGGCGAGCTCCTCGACGGTCTTGGCGCCGATTCCGCGCGCCGGGACGTTGATGATCCGGCCGAGGGCCACCCGATCGGCAGGGTTTCGGGCGAGGCGGACGTAGGCAAGCGCGTCCTTGACCTCGCGCCGCTCGTAGAACCGGGTGCCGCCCACGAGCTGGTACGGGATCCCGAACCGCATGAGCGACTCCTCGATCACGCGGCTCTGCGCGTTGATCCGATACGTCACCGCGATGTCCCCGTATCGCAGCGAGCCCTCGTCGTCGTCCGCCCGGCTGGTGAGCAGGCGTGACATCGAGCCACGGCCCGCCCCGCCGACCAGCTTCTCGACCTGCCGCGCGACGAACTCGGCCTCCTCGTACTCGTTGTAGGCGTCGAAGAGCGTGATCCGGGTGCCCGTGCCGCGATCGGTCCAGAGCTTCTTGTCCTTGCGCCCGGCGTTGCGGCTCACCACCGCGTGGGCCGCGTCGAGGATGCTCTGCGTCGATCGGTAGTTCTGCTCCAGCTTGACGACCTTCGCATCGGGGTTGTCCGCCTCGAAGTCGAGGATATTGCGCAGATCGGCCCCGCGCCAGGAGTAGATGCTCTGGTCGTCGTCTCCCACCACCGCGAGGTTCCGATGGCGGGCCGCCAGCTGGCGGCAGATGAGGTACTGGGCCCGGTTGG
>JAHWJN010000091.1 GCA_019348395.1 Chloroflexota bacterium | reverse complement strand
ACCGTCAACCCGTGGATGGTGAAGGCCGCGAAGCGGCTGCTGGGCAGAGCGCGCGTGACCCTCGGCACGGTGGTCGGCCACCCGTCCGGGACGCAGGTACTGAGCGTGAAGGCCTTCGAGGCCTCGAAGGCCCTGGAGCAGGGCGCCACCCAGATCGACTTCGTCGTAAATGGCGGAGCGCTGGCCTCCGGCGACGAGGAGCTCGTCTTCAACGACATGCTGGCCGTGATCGACATGGCCCACTCGGCGCTCGCGGCGGCCGGCGTGATCGTCGAGTCGGAGCCCATGAGCGATGAGCTCATCCGCCGAGCGTGCCGCCTCGCGGAGCGCGCCGGTGCCGACCACGTGGTGACCAGCCCCGGCTCCGCCACGGTCCGGTCCACGCTGCTTCGTACCCGCATCCTGCGCGACAGCGTCGGCCCGCGCATCGGCGTCAAGGCGTCCGGCCGCTTCCGGAACGCGGAGCAGGTGATCGACGCCGCCGAGGCGGGCGCGAGCCGGGTTGCCGCAGAGCTCACACCGGCCCTGGCACGGCACGCGTCGACGGGCGTGGAGCTGTCCGGTGCGGCGGCGGGGTGAGCGTCCGATGAGCGAAGGGAGCACGGATTGAAGCTGCTGGTCGTCGGCGGAGCGGGGTACGTGGGCTCGACGAGCGTGGAGGGCCTGGTGGAGGCCGGTCACGAGGTCGTCGTCTACGACAACCTGACCAGCGGCCATCGGGAGTCGGTCGTCGACGGGGCCCGCCTCGAGATCGGTGACGTCGAGGACGGCGCACGGCTGGCCGAGCTGCTGTCCGATGGCGTGGACGCCGTCCTCCACTGTGCCGCTCGCTCGCTGGTCGGCGAGTCGATGGCCGATCCTGGCCTGTACTACCGGGTGAACGTCGCCGGCGGGGTGACCCTGCTCGAGGCGATGCGCTCGGCCGGCGTGACGCGCCTCGTGTACTCCTCGTCCGCGGCGGTCTACGGCGAGCCCCGGCGCGTACCGATCGCCGAGGCCGACCGCACCGAGCCGATCAACCCCTATGGCGCCACCAAGCTCGCCTTCGAGGGCGCGATGCGATGGTTCGCCGCCGCGCACGACTTCCGCGCCATCAGCCTGCGCTACTTCAACGTCGCCGGTGCGACCGACCGCAACGGCGAGGATCACGACCCCGAGACGCACCTCATGCCGACGGTCCTTCGCGTCGCCGCGGGCGAGTCGACGCACGTCCAGATCTTCGGCCAGGACTACCCGACGCCCGACGGCACGTGCATCCGTGACTTCATCCACGTCCGCGACCTCGCCGAGGGGCATCTGCTGGCGCTCGAGGCGACCGGCGAGGGTGACCCGTCGCTCGAGGTCTACAACCTCGGGTCGGCGGCGGGCTTCAGCGTTCGCGAGGTGGTGGAGGCCGCGCGTCGCGTGACCGGCCGCGCCGTTCCGGCCCGCGCGATCAAGCGCCGCCTGGGCGATCCTCCGGTGCTCGTCGCCTCGTCACGGCGGGCCCGCCGCGAGCTCGGCTGGCAGCCGGCCCACTCGACCCTGGAGCGGATGCTCGCCGATGCGTGGGCATGGCGCGAGGCGCACCCGCACGGCTACGCCTCGTCCCGCAGGGACGGGCAAGAGTCGATGCAGCCGGAGCGCGCGGCCGCCTCGGCGGGATAGCCCGACTAGCCTCGGGCGCGCGCTTCCGCCGCCCGGCACGCCGCGCAGAGCCCGTAGAAGTCGAGCCGCGCGTCGTCGATCTCGAACCCCAGGTCCGCCGCCACCCGGTCGGCGACCGGGGTGATGTAGCCCTCCCCGATCTCCTCGACGCGGCCGCATCGGTCGCAGGCGAGGTGATGATGGTGGCCGGGGCGGCAGGCGACGTACCCGTAGACGTGTCCGTCCTGCTCGAGCCGGCGCGCGACCCCCGCGCCGACCAGCGCCTCGAGGGTACGGAAGACCGTCGCGCGGCCGATGCGCGGATCGACCCGCCGCAGCCGGTCGTACAGCTCCTGGGCGGTGATCCGGCGCCCGTGGCTGGCGAGGGCGTCGGCGACGAGGAGCCGCTGGCGGGTCACCCGCTCGCCGGCCGCGGTCAGCCGGTCGGCAGTGGAGGTCGCATCGAGCGTCGGGGTCCCCATCGGCAGAGGCTAGCACGCATTGACCGGTGCCACCCTTTAAGCCGATACTGCGTCTCATCATGACCACCGTCGCCGCCGAACCGATGCTGCGCCTGCGAGACCTGGCGGCCGGCTACGGAGCCCGATGGGCGATCAGCGGCGTGGACCTCGACCTGCCGGCCGGCCGGCTGGTGGGAGTCATCGGCCCGAACGGCAGTGGCAAGAGCACGCTGCTGCGGGCGATTCTCGGGCTCGTGCCACGCCGCCACGGGACGGTGACCATGGCCGGCGGGCCACTCGACCGCCGGCGCGTCGCCTACGTGCCGCAGCGCGAGCTGGTCGACTGGAGCTTCCCCATCAGCGCCGCCCAGGTGGTGCTGATGGGGCGCTACCCGCGGATCGGGCCGGTCGCGGGCGCGGGTGGCGACGACCGGCGTGCCGTGGCCGATGCGCTCGAGAGGGTCGGGATGTCCGACCTCGGCGACCGGCAGATCGGCTCGCTGTCAGGCGGCCAACAGCAGCGGGTGTTCCTTGCCCGTGCGCTCGTTCAGGGCGCGGACGTGCTGCTCCTCGACGAGCCGATGACCGGCGTCGACCGTGGCACCGAGGAGGCGATCACCGCGCTCATGCGACAGCTGCGGGACGGGGGCGCCACGGTGGTCTACGCCACCCACGACCTGGAGACCGCCGCCGACGTGAGCGACCTGCTGTGCTTCGTCAACGGCGGCGTGGTGGCCTTCGGACCGCCGGACGAGACCTTCACGCCGCACACGCTGCACGCCACCTTCGGCGGCGAGCTCGTCATCGTCGACGCCGGCGACCACGCGCACGTCCACGGCGGCGGCCATCACGACGCCGGCGGCGGCGCGGCCACGCGGTGAGGCGGCGATGGACTTCCTGACCGCGCCACTCGGCCTCGAGATCTTTCGCCGCGCGCTGCTCGAGGCGGTGATCATGGGGGCGACCTGCGGGGCGATCGGCGCCTACGTCGTGCTGCGGCGTCTCGCCTTCATCGGCGACGCGCTCGCCCACGCCGTGTTCCCCGGCGTGGTCCTGGCCTACGTGGCCGGCCTGCCGATCTTTGCGGGCGCCATGGTCGCGGGCACCGTCACCTCGCTCGCCATCGCCGTCGTGACCCGCGGCGAGCGGATCCGGGAGGGACACCGCCATCGGCATCTTCTTCGCCGGGGCCTTCGCGCTCGGGATCGTGCTGATCAGCACCCAGTCCGGCTACCAGCGCGACCTCTCGGCCTTCCTTGTCGGTGACCTGCTCGGGGTCGGCTGGGGCGACATCGCGGTCAGCGCGCTGACGGGTGCCGGCGTCATCGGTCTGCTCGTCGCGCTGCGGAAGGAGCTGCTGCTCGTCAGCTTCGACCGGACCTTCGCCCAGGCGCTCGGCTACCCGGTCTTCGCGATCGAGCTGCTGCTGCTCCTGCTGCTGACCGCCACCATCGTGGTCAGTCTCCAGGCCGTCGGCATCATCCTGGTGCTGGCCATGCTCGTCACGCCGGCCGCGACGGCGCGCCTGCTGGTCGACCGCTTCACGCCGATGATGGTGCTCGGCGCCGCGCTGGGCGCCGCGTACGGAATCGTCGGATGGTACGTGAGCTATCACGCCGGCTGGAGCCCCGGGGGCTCGATCGTGCTGATCGCGACACTCGCCTTCCTCGTCGCCTTCGTGTTCAGCCCGAGCCACGGGCTCCTCGCCCACCGTGCCGTGCCGCATCCGCAGCACGGCGCGGAGCGTCCGGCCATCGATCAGCCGCCCGGGCACCGGCACGCTGAGGAGGAGGGTGCCGTGGTAGCATCCGTGCGGCAGCGCCACCCACCCGGTCGCTAGCGCCCGTGCCGGATGCGGCCCCCGCCGCGTCCCGCGTGTCCCGCGCGCCGGTCGCGCCGCCCCGACCACATCAGCGCGCTCCCACGGAGATCCCTTGCCCGACACCGACCCAACGCGGCGTTCTCGAGGACGACGCGCTCCCGCGGCCTCTGCCGCCGGCCGGACCGATGCGGCACCGAGCGCCACCCCGCCCTCGGAGCTCGAGCTCGCCGCCCTGGCGGCCGCCGCCGGCTATCGGTTCGGCGAGATCGAGGTCCCGGCCACCATCGCCCGGGCGCTCGACCGGATGGGATTCCAGACGCCGACCGAGGTCCAGGCGCGCGCCATCCCGCCACTGCGCGAGGGGAAGGACCTCATCGGCCAGGCGGCGACCGGGACCGGCAAGACGGCGGCGTTCGCGCTGCCGCTGCTGCAGGGGCTGGGCGAGCGGGGCCGCGGCAGCGCACCGGTCGGCCTCGTCCTGGCCCCGACCCGCGAGCTGGCGCTCCAGATCTCGAAGGAGATCGCCAGGATCGGCGGGCACGCGGGCGTCCGCCTGGCCACCATCTACGGCGGGGCGCCGATGTCGAAGCAGCTCGTCGAGCTGAAGCGCGGCGCGCAGATCGTGGTCGGCACGCCCGGCCGCATCCTGGACCACCTCTCGCGCGGGACGTTGAGCCTGCGGACGGTGAAGTACTTCATCCTCGACGAGGCCGATCGGATGCTCGACATGGGCTTCATCGTCGACGTCGAGACGATCCTGGCCCGATGCCCCCGCGATCGGCAGACCGCGCTCTTCAGCGCCACCATGCCGTACGCCATCCTGCGCATCTGCGACCGGTTCATGAAGCGGAATCCCGCGCAGGTGACAGTCCGTCCCGACCTGCGAACCGTCGAGACGGTGCGACAGCTCGTGTACTTCGTGGCGGAGCAGGACAAGGTCGCGGCCCTCGTCGAGCTCAACGAGCGGTACGGCTTCGACCGGCTGCTCGTCTTCCGGCACACGCAGATCGGCGTCGATCGACTGGCCGCTACGCTGAAGCGGCGCGGCAAGAACGTCGCCGCCCTTCACGGTGGCCTCTCGCAGCGGGAGCGGGACCGGACCCTGGCCGCGTTCAGGGCCGGGCAGATCCAGTTCCTGATCGCGACCAACGTCGCCAGCCGTGGCCTGGACATCACGGACCTGCCGTACGTGCTCTCCTTCGACATCCCCGAGGACGCCGACACCTACGTCCATCGCATCGGGCGGACCGGTCGTGCCGGGCGCGAGGGGACGGCGATCACCTTCGTCGGCGAGTGGGACCTTGACGCCTGGGAGAGCATCAGGAGCGAGGTGGGCGCCAACGTCGAGGAGGGCGAGCTCCAGCTCTACGACGCCGGCCGCTGATCCCGCCCGGTCGCGTACGCTCCACGCATGGACGAGCCGATCCTCCCGCAGCACCCGACCGACGATCGCGTGGAGATCGACAGCGTCGAGTGGCTCTTCGCGCCGGACTGGCCGGGTCGGCGGCTCATCGCGCGGGTCGTCGCCGGTGACGTCCGGCTGACCGATGCGACCGGCGCTCCCGTCGAGGACCTGCCGGAGGCGGCGCGCCACCTCGGTCGCTCGGTCCGCGCGGCATCGGCCACGCTCGACGGGGTGTGGACGGCCCGGCTGCTGGCGGAGGCCGGCGACGAGGGGAACGAGCGCAATGCCTTCGTGGCGATGGACCTGCTCGAGCTGGACGGCGAGCCGCTGCTCGACGTGCCGTTCCAGGAGCGCCGCCGCCTGCTCGAGTCAGTCCTGGAGGAGGGAATGCACGCGAGGGTCAGTCCCGCGGTGAAGCAGCCGGTCTGTGGCTGGCTGGGCGTCT
>JAHWJN010000090.1 GCA_019348395.1 Chloroflexota bacterium | reverse complement strand
ACTTCCAGGACAGCCGTCGCGACGAGGTGATCGAGTACGTTACGCGCACCTACGGCGACGACCGGGTGGCGCAGATCATCACCTTCGGGACGCTCGGCGCAAAGGCGGCGATTCGCGACGTGGGGCGCGCCATGGGCCTCACCTACGCGGAGGCCGATCGGGTCGCCAAGGCGGTGCCGAACGAGCTCAACATCTCGCTCGACCGAGCCGTGGAGACGTCGCCGCCGCTGCGCGAGCTCATCGCCGGCGACGACCGGGTGCAGAAGCTCATCGAGATCGCCAAGCAGCTGGAGGGGGTCAGCCGCCATGCGTCGACGCATGCCGCCGGCATCGTCATCAGCCGCGAGCCGCTGACCGAGATCATGCCGCTCCAGCGCGCGACCGACGGCCGCACGACGATGACCCAGTTCGAGATGCACGCGTGCGAGGCGCTGGGCCTGCTGAAGTTCGACTTCCTGGGCCTCATCAACCTGACGATCCTCGCCGACGCGGTCGAGCTGGTGAAGCAGCATCGGGGCATCGACGTCGACGTTGACGCGCTGCCGCTCGACGACGCGCGCACGTTCGAGCTGCTGGGCACCGGCGAGACGACCGGAATCTTCCAGCTCGAATCGTCTGGCATGCGCCGCTACGTCAAGGAGCTCAAGCCCACCGAGGTGCGCGATCTTGCCGCCATGGTTGCCCTCTTCCGCCCGGGGCCGATGGCGAACATCCCCTCGTACATCAGGCGCAAGCACGGCGAGGAACCGGTGTCCTACCTGCATCCCGCCCTGGAGCCCGCGCTGCGGGACACGTACGGCATCTTCGTCTACCAGGAGGACATCATGACCGCCGCCATCGCGATGGCGGACTACACCGGTCCCGAGGCCGACAATCTCTGCTACGCCATTCGCAAGAAGAAGGAGAAGGTCCTCCGCGAGCACGAGGCAAAGTTCAAGGCTGGCGCGAAGAAGAAGGGCATCCCACCGGGCATCGTGGACCAGGTCTTCGCCGCCTTCGAGCCCTTCGCCCGGTACGGCTTCAACAAGGCGCACGCCACCTGCTACGGGCTCATCGCCTACCAGACGGCCTACCTCAAGGCGAACTACCCGATCGAGTTCATGACCGCGGTCATGAACGGCTTCTCGGGTCGTGCCGAGAAGGTCGCCGCGGTCATCGCCGAGTGCCGGCGTCTCGGCATCGAGGTGCGGCCGCCCGACGTGCAGAAGTCCCACGCGCTCTTCACCGTCGAGACCGATGCCTCCGGCGCGCCAGAGGCGATCCGCTTCGGCCTGGCCGCGATCAAGAATGTCGGCGAGGGCGCGATCGAGGCGATCGTCGCCGTGCGCGACGGTGGCGAGGAGCCTGGCCCGTTCCGATCACTCGACGACCTCTGCCGGCGGGTCGACCTGCGCACGGTCAACAAGCGGGTCATGGAGTCGCTCGTCAAGGCCAACGCCATGGCCTCGCTGGGCACGCACGGTGCGCTGCTCGCCGCGCTGGATGCGGCGCTGGAGAACGCCCAGCGCCACCAGCGGGACGTGGCCGCCGGCCAGTCCACCCTGTTCGACCTGTTCGCTGCCCCGGCGGACGCACCGGTGCAGTTCCTCGATGGGGGAGAGGAGATCCCACGCAAGGAGCGACTGCGATGGGAGAAGGAGCTCATCGGGCTCTACCTCTCGGAGCACCCGCTCGGCGACATCGCCGACCAGCTGCCGGAGTACGTGACGGCCTACACCGGCGACCTCGCCGAGGAGTCCGATCAGACGAAGGTGACGCTGGGCGGCATCCTGATCTCGTCGCGGCGGGTCGTCACCCGTGCCGGCTCGACCATGCTCGTGGCCACGCTGGAGGACCTGCAGGGCTCGGTCGAGGTGGTGGTCTTCCCCAAGGTCTTCGAGCAGACGGCACAGGCGTGGAGCGACGATGCCGTGGTGCTGGTGGCGGGTCGCATCGACCGCCGCGACGAGACGCCGCAGATCCTGTGCGAGGCGGTCTGGTCCTGGGACGATGCGGTCCTCAGCGGGCCGGCCACGTTCGGCGCGGAGCGAGACCGGCTGCTGGCCTCCCGAGGGAACGGACGCCGATGGGAGCGGCAGCCTGAGAAGGCACAGGGAGTCTGGAACGGCGGGGGAGAGCGGCAGCCGATCCCGGTGGAACCCGAAGCGCCGGCGGCGGTGGCCGTGGCGGTGGCCGAGCCCGAGGAGGTGTCGGCCGCGGTCGGAGCGCCGGCCCCCGGCGACGATCCTCCGGCGCCGACCGACGCGGTGCCGCTGCAGAAGGCACCGGTGGCATCGGCCGCAATGGTGTCGGTCTCCCTGGGCGCCGACGTGCGGGCCGAACAGCTGCTCGGCGCCATCGAATCCGTCAAGGGCGCGCTCGCCGGGCGGCCCGGCCCGTTGCCGGTCGTGCTTTCGCTGTCCGTGGCGGGGGCCACCCGTCAGGTGCGGCTCCCGGATCGGGTGGCCTGGGACGACCGCCTCGGCGAGGTCGTGCGTCGCGCGGCCGGTGTGCCGGTCGACGTCGAACTGCGCTCCGCCGTGGAGCAGCGCCTCGCCTAGCCCCCGGCGTCGAACGTCAGGCTGTCGAGCATGGTGTGAATCTCGGCCATCCGTCGGCCGCGCTCGAGCTCGCCCCCTCGGACCTCGGCACGCACCTCGATCCAACGGTCCGGAAAGCCGGGCGGACTGAGCTGCCACCAGGCGCTGAGCATCTCGCCGCCGACGGTGGTCTGTGCGTGGACAGCCGGTTCGCCGCCGATGACGAGCTCGTCGGATGGCTCGGGGTCGGGCGGGGGACCGAAGTCCCATTCGATGATCTGCACCGAGGCGCCGCCGGAGGGCAGCGTCTCGCCCTCCCAGCGACAGCGCTCCGAGAAGACCAGGCAGCGCTCATCGGGCTCCGTGGAGAACGATGTCAGATGCGCGACGACGCGGTGCCGCGCGGTGCCGGGGGCACCGGACTGCGTCAGGCTCCAGGTATCCGGGTATTGGAACTGCACCTCGTCGCCGAGGTAGGTGAGCGTGCGGGAGGATGGCCCGGCAAGCGTGGCCACGACGACCATGATCCCGCCGACCACCAGGGCGATGGTCGCGACCACCGCTGCCACCACGACGCCCGAGTCCATCCGGGACGGCGGTGCACTCGGTGAGGGCGGCCGGATCGGCCCGGGCCTGACTACGGGGGCTGACCAGGCCGGCGGGGAGGCGACGCTGTGCTCCCGATCCCACCGGGCCCGGCGGGCCGGGTCGCCGAGGATCCGCCAGGCCTCGGTCAGCCGGGCCATCTGCACGGGACTGGTGCGCGCGCCCGTGTCCGGATGCGACCGTTTGACCGCGATCCGGTACGCACGCGCGATCTCCTCGCGCGATGCGCTGCGGGAGACGCCCAGGGTGATGTACGGATCCAGGGTGGCCACGGCGTCGCGAGTCTACGCCGCTTGCTATCCTGTCGCCCGTGACTCCCAAGCGCGTGCGCCGACCCGTCGAGCAGGGCGATCCCGAGATGACGGTTGCGCCACCGGCCGAGGAGGTGGCCGCCACCGCCACCGTGCCTCCTGCCAGCGAGGCGCCGATCGACGGAGCCCAGCTGGACGCCGCGATCCTGCGTGCCGTCCGTCAGCGGCCGAACCGCACCGTCGACCTTCAGCCGCTGGCGGACGAGCTCGGTCTTGATCCTGCGCGCGTTCAGCTGGCGATCGAGTCACTGCATCGGCGGCGGATGGTGATCGCGCCGTTCATCGAGCCGAGCTCGGCCGGTGGAGCGACCCTCACCAGCGTCGGCAACCGCTGGCTCATCCAGCACGAAGGCGGCTCGCCGGCCGATACTCCGGTCGCGCTCAAGCCCGCCACGCAGCGCGTCCGCCCGGAGGACGAGGCGGCTCGGCTGCCCCGCTCACAGGTGTACGGCATCAGCCGCAGCTGATGGGCCGGCTCCTGCGCTGGATCGGCGGCCTGCCCGGCTACCTGTGGCGCAATTCCGTGGCGCGGCTCGTCGGCCGTTCCTCCGAGCCGGTCGTCATCCGCGACCGACCCATCATCCAGTCGGAGGAGCCGCGCAACGTGGCCGGAATCGCATTCCGAGTCACCCTCGTGGTGCTCGGCGTCCTGGTGACGGCATGGGTGCTGTACCAGCTGCGACTGCTCGTCATCATCGTTTTCCTCGCGATCCTGCTCGCGGCCGGCATCTACGGGCTGGTCCGCCTGTTCGAACGGTGGTTGCCGCGCATCGTGGCCATTCTGGTCTCGTACCTGCTGCTGCTCGGTGCCTTCGGTCTCGCGCTGTTTCTGATCTTTCCGCCGCTCGTTCGGCAGGCGGTCGACTTCGCCGATGACGTGCCGCGCCTGGCGGCCAATCTGCGCGACCGCGCCATCGCGCTGATCGATGGTGTTGCCGGGGACGGGCAGGGCGAGCAGTTCATCGACACCCTCACCAGCGGGGCCGGTGATGCCCTCCCGGAGATCGGCACCGTACTGAGCGTGCCGCTGACGGTGGCGGGCATCCTCGCCAACCTGGTCATCGTGGTCTTCCTGTCGGCGCTCATGCTTCTCGAGCGGGACCGTGCGCGGGGCTACCTCCTCAACTTCGTCAGGGAACGTGACCGTGACGCGGTCCTGCAGTCGGCGCAGCGCGCCCTCCACAAGCTCGGCGCGTATGTCCGCGGTCAGCTGCTGGTCATGACGGTCATCGGCGTGGGTTCCGGCATCGGTCTCGTCGTGGTCGGCTTCCTGGTACGCGGGGAGCCGCTTCCATTCGCCGTGCCACTGGCGGCGCTGAGCTTCATCACCGCCGCGATTCCGCTCGCCGGCGCGTTCCTGGCCGGCGGCCTCATCGTGCTCGTCTCGCTGACCGTCTCGCCGATTGCCGCGATCCTCATGCTGGTCTGGGTGGTGGTGCTCCAGCAGCTCGAGGGCTCGGTCATCACGCCGTACATCCAGGGCAAGGTCGTGAACCTGTCGGCCGTGGTGGTGCTGCTGGCCGTGGTGGCGGGCACGTCGCTGGCCGGTATCGTCGGCGGCGTCATCGCCATCCCGGTGGTGGCGGTGATCGACGTCGTCATCCGGGACGTCGTCTTCCCGCTGCGCCGTCGTTCGGAGGCCCGTCGCCGGGGCGAGCCCGTGGAGGACGCGCCGGCGCTCTGAGCGCTATTCGTCGAGGAAGCGACGCAGGAAGTGGGCGGTCTCCGAGTGGCGCGGGTCGTTGAGCACCTGCTCCGGCGGTCCCTGCTCGATCACCACGCCGTCCTCCATGAAGACGACCCGATCGGCGGCCTCCTTGGCGAAGTGCATCTCGTGCGTGACGACGATCATCGTCGCACCTTCGTGGGCCAGCTCCTCCATGACGACGAGCACCTCCCCGATGAGCTCCGGGTCGAGGGCCGAGGTGGGCTCGTCGAAGAGGAGCACCTTGGGCTCCATGCACAGGGCGCGGGCGATGGCGGCGCGCTGCTTCTGGCCGCCGGACAGGCGGGCAGGGTACTCGTCCCGCTTGTCGGCGAGGCCGACCTTGTCGAGCAGACCCTCGGCGCGCTCGATCGCCTGGTCGCGCGGCACGCCGAGCACGCGAGTCGGTGCCTCGATGCAGTTGTCGAGCACCGACATGTGCGGGAAGAGGTTGAACTCCTGGAAGAGCATTCCGGTCCGCAGCCTGATCTGCCGAATCTGCTCGCGGTGGCGTCGGTCGCGTGCCCGCAGCGGATCGGCCTCCACACGGACCCCGTCGACATCGACCGAGCCCTCCGTCGGCTCCTCCAAAAAGTTGATGCAGCGCAGGAGCGTCGTCTTGCCCGACCCCGAACGGCCGATGACCATC
>JAHWJN010000008.1 GCA_019348395.1 Chloroflexota bacterium | reverse complement strand
GAGCGGAGGCGGGTATCGGCGAGATCCCGGTCGGCGCCTTCTGCGCCATGCGGGCGCTGTCCACCAGGCGCAACGACGCGCCGGAGGAGGCTTCTCGCCCGTTCGACGCCGAGCGGGACGGGTTCGTGATCGGCGACGGTGCCGGGATCCTCGTCCTGGAGGAGCTCGAGCACGCCCGCGCTCGCGGCGCGACGATCCACGCCGAGCTGGTGGGCTACGGTGCCACCGACGACGCGTCGCACATCACGCTCCCGGCACCCGGCGGGCGCGGCGCGGTGGAGAGCATGCGGGTCGCGATCGCCGACGCCGCGCTGACGATCGACGACGTCGATTACATCAACGCCCACGGCACCAGCACGCCGCCGAACGATCGGTCCGAGACGGCCGCGATCAAGACGCTCTTCGGCGAGCGCGCCTACCGGGTCCCCGTGTCGAGCACCAAGTCGATGACCGGGCACCTCATGGGTGCCGGTGGCGGGATCGAGGCGATCGCGTCGATCCGAGCCATCGAGACCGGCATCGTGCCGCCCACCATCAACCAGGTTCACCCCGACCCCGATTGCGATCTCGACTACGTCCCCAACGAGGCCCGCGAGATTCCCGACGGCGTCGAGGTGGCGATGAGCAACAGCTTCGGGTTCGGCGGCCACAACGCCACCCTCGTGTTTCGGCGGTACGACGCCTGATGGATGAACGGACGGAGCGCCTCCTCGCGGCCGTCGACCGCCTGGCCCCCGCCTTCGAGGCCTCGGGGCTCGACGAGCTCGAGCTGGACGTGGGTGATCTGGGGGTGCGTCTGGCTCGCCCCACGGCGATTGCGCCTCTTCCGGCACCGGCCGCCGCCGATCCTGCTCCGGGGGGGAGCGTCCAGCCATCGGCCCCCACGCCATCCGACGACGGCTACGCCTCGCCGGAGTCCGGCAGGCACCACGTGACCGCGCCGCTCACCGGGGTCTGGTACGACGCCCCCTCGCCCGGTGCGCGGCCGTACGTGGGAGAGCGGAGCGAGGTCGCCGCCGGCCAGGTCATCGGCCTGATCGAGGCCATGAAGCTGTTCAACGAGATCAAGGCGGACGCGTCGGGAACGATCACCCGCGTTCTCGTGGAGAGCGGCACGCTCGTGAAGCGACGCCAGCCGCTCGTGGAGATCGACCCGAATTGACCCCTCAACTCCCATGCCGAGGAACCGACCGATGACGACGATGACGAATGCGCTGATCACCGGCTGGGGGATGTACGTGCCGTCCCGAATCATGACGAACCAGGACATCGCGACGCTCGTCGACACGTCGGACGAGTGGATCGTCAGCCGGACCGGCATCCGCGAGCGTCGCATCGCCGCCGACGACGAGACCACCGCGACACTCGCCACGCACGCCTCGCGTGATGCGCTGGCCGTCGCCAGCGTGGACGCGAACGAGGTCGATCTCATCATTCTGGGCACCTGCTCGCCCGACTACTACATGCCGGCCACGGCGGCCCTCGTGGCACGCGACCTGGGCGCGACGAACGCGGCCGCGTTCGACCTCCAGGCGGCCTGCTCCGGGTTCGTCTACGCCATGGCGACCGCGAACGGCTTCATCCGCAGCGGCATGTACCGCAACGTGCTGGTGATCGGGGTGGAGGTGCTGAGCCGCTTCCTGGACTGGACCGATCGGAACACGTGCGTCCTCTTCGGCGACGGTGCGGGGGCGGTGCTCATGCAGGCAAGGGACGAGCCCGGCGGCATGACCGGTTTCCAGCTGTACACCGATGGCACCGGGTGGGAGGGCATCATCTTCCCGGCCGGCGGCAGCGCCTGCCCGACCAGTCCCCAGACCATCGCCGAGGGCGGGCATTACGTCCACATGGCCGGCAAGGACGTGTACCGCTACGCCACCCGGCAGCTCGCCGAATCGGCGCTCGCCGCGGTGCGGGACGCGGGTCTCACCATGGACGACATCGACCAGTTCGTCTTCCACCAGGCCAACCTGCGAATCATCGAGAGCGTCGGCAAACAGCTGGGCATGCCGATGGAGAAGGTCTTCGTCAACGTCGAGAAGTACGGGAACACGAGCGCCGCCTCGGTGCCCATGGCCCTGGTCGAGGCGGTCGCCGCCGGCCGGATCGCCGTCGGTGATCGCATCCTGATGGTGGCCTTCGGGGCCGGCTTCACCGCCGCCGCGGCGGTCGTCGAGTGGACCGCCGACCCCGAGCGCGCCTTCCTGGCGCCAGGGGAGCAGACGCGGCTCGGCCAGCCGCAGCGACAGCTCGAGGAGGTGTCGGCCTGATGTTCGACCTCACCGGCAAAACGGCCCTGGTGACCGGCGGCAGCCGCGGGCTCGGTCGGGCGATCGCGCTCGCCATGGCCGGGCAGGGCGCCGATGTGGCGATCAACTACCGGGGCAACGGCGAGGCGGCCGAGGAGGTCGCCGGCCAGGTTCGGGAGCTCGGCCGTCGCGCCGTCACCGTCCAGGGCGATACCGCCGCGGGCCGGGAGGCGTGCGACGCCATCGCGAAGACCGCGATCGAGGAGCTCGGCCCGATCCACATCCTGGTGAACAACGCGGGCATTACCCGGGACAACCTGCTCATGCGCATGGACGCGGAGGAGTGGGAGGCGGTGATCGATACGAACCTGTCGGGTCCGTTCTGGATGACCCGCGCCATTGCCCGGCCGATGATGAAGGCTCGGGGTGGGCGCATCATCAACATGAGCTCGGCCGCGGGGCGGATGGGCAACGCCGGCCAGGCGAATTACGCGGCCGCCAAGGCCGGGCTCATCGGCCTCACCAAGACGACGGCCCGGGAGCTCGCGAGCCGTGGCATCACCTGCAACGCGATCGCCCCCGGGCTGATCACGACCGACCTGACCGCCGACCTGCCCGAGGCCGCGACGGACGCCCTGAAGGCGATGACCCCGCTCGGGTACATCGGCTCGGTGGACGACGTCGCCGCCGCGGCGGTGTACCTGGCCTCGGACGAGGCACGCTATGTGACCGGCCAGGTGATCGGGGTCGACGGCGGCATCGTGATGGGAAGCTGATCCACCGCGCCACCGAGGACCGTATCCGCCGGCCTCGCCGTGCTGCAGGACAACGGCGGCGTGGCCTTCTTCGCCCGCAACGGCGTCCCGTTGTCGCTCATCGGCGGCGAAGGCACCGCGCCGCTTTCCACGGTGCTCAAGCTGCACCTGTCGAACCCGGAGCTCTTCCCCTGGTGCTAGGCGCCTGAGCGCCGCGATTCCGAGGCCCGGGTACAGTCCCGGGCCTCGTTCGCTGTTCGATGGTCATCCGGCCCGCCGCTTGCAGCGCTCCTAGAATTGGACCCTGTCACCAGGCAAGCGATTTCCTCACCGGAAAGGAGACCGATGTTCACCCTGCGCTCCCTGTTCCGACCGACCCGCATCGTCGATGCGCACTGCGACATCCCATGCGGCGTGTACGACCCCGAGCAGGCCCGCATCGAGGCCGAGTCCTGCCTGAAGATCATCGAGAAGTACGAGGGCGACGACGACCCGCTCTTCCGCGCACGCTGCATCCACGTCAAGGAGGAGCGCGCGGAGCTCGTCAAGCACCACCTCGACGTGCTCTGGCACGACTACTTCAAGCCCGAGCATCTCGAGAAGTACCCCGACCTGCACGAGACCTTCTGGAAGGCCACCAAGCAGGCGTCGAAGGTGAAGCACACGCTCGACGCGGGCGCAGCCAGGGAGCTGCTCTCCATGATCGACACGATCGACGAGATGTGGAAGGCGACCGGCGGTCCCGAGAAGACCCGGGTCAACGGCCGGCCGTCCTGACGGCCGGCTGAGCCGATGCGACCGGTGAGGGGCCTGATCGGGCCCCTCGTCGCATGCCTGGGAGTGGCGGTGTTCGTCCGCCGGCAACTGGACGTGGTCGAGGTGCGCGGGCAATCCATGCTGCCGACGCTGCACCCCGGTGACCGGCTCGTCGCGGTGCGGCTGCATCGGCCACCTCGGCCCGGCGAGATCGTCATCGCCCCGGATCCTCGGCAGCGGGGCCGCGAGCTCGTCAAGCGCGTCCTCTCGGCGGACGCGTCCGGCATCAGCCTGCGCGGCGACAACCCGGCCGGCAGCACAGACGCTCGCGCCTTCGGTGCCATCCACCCGGAGCTCGTGGCCTGGCGCGTCGTGATGCGGTACTGGCCGCCGCGACGGATCGGGCCGCTGCGCCGGCGCTCGCCGGTGACGCTCCTGGCGGAGGGCGGCGAGCCGGTCTGAGTTCAGGGGGCCGCGGCCGGCCTCAGGGGCAGCCGCAGGCGGCCGCCATCGCGTCGACACAGCCGGCAACGTCAGACGGCACGAGCTCGACGTCCGTCCCTGCCTCGGCCCGGACCAGGTGCGCCACCGCCTCATCACCCGGGCGGACCGTCAGCCGGGCGTCGGGGCATCGGTGGCGCAGGAAGTCGACGACCGGTCCCAGTCCGGCGTCGCCGTACTCGACCCGGATGGCGGCGGTGTCGACGAGCACGAGCTCCGGCTGGCGCAACGTCACGGCCTGGTGGAGACGGGCCGCGTCGTTGTAGAAGAAGGCGATGGCGCCGACGAGCCGCTCGTCGAGGGAGCGCGCGAGTTCGTGGTCGCGGGTGAGACAGTAGACGATGCGCTCGGTCACGGCACCATCAGCCTACATCGGCCCCGGACGGTCCTCGGCGTGCCGGCCCCCGCGCTGCCAGGGCCAACGGCCCTCGAGCTCGACCTCGAGCGCGAAGCTGAGGAACGTCCGTACCAGGACGATGAGCGCCAGGACGCCGACGCTCTCGAATGTCGGCGTGATGGCAACGGTCCGAATGATGTCTCCGGCCACGAGGAACTCCAGTCCGAGCAGGATCGCCCGCCCGAGGCTCACCCGATACAGCACGTAGGCATCGCTCATGGTTCCGACCCGCAGTCGCCGGACGAAGCCGACGGTCGCCAGCGCGGCGCCCCCGACGATCACCCCCACGCCGATGACGTCGATGATCAGGCCGATCGTCTCGATGAGGTCCTCCATGCGCCGCTCTCCTTCCCGTCACCCGCCGAGGACCGGTCTCGGTCTCGAGAGGGTGGCGCGGTACAATGACTGGCCGATGAGCACGCCGACCATCCGTCCCGACTCCGCCTCTCGCTCGAGCGATCTCACCACTGGGCGTCACCAGCACCTGGGCTCGCTGCTCGGCCGCGTCTGGGCGGTCGATGCGGTCGGCGTCGAGGAGCGCGCGGCGTCGCTCGCGAAGCGCAGCATCAAGAAAGAGGCCAAGTTGTGGGCCCTCGACCTGGCGATCCGCATGATGGATCTCACCACGCTCGAGGGAAAGGACACGCCCGGCAAGGTGCGAGCGCTCGCCGGCAAGGCTCGCCGGCCCGATCCGACGGATCCCTCGATTCCGCACGTCGCCGCGCTGTGCGTCTATCCCAACATGATTCCGACCGCTGTCGAGGCATTGGCGGGCTCCGGCGTGAAGATCGCTTCGGTGGCGACTTACTTCCCCTCCGGGCAGGCGCCGCTCGAGGTGAAGCTGGCCGACGTTCGCTCCGCCGTGGAGATGGGCGCCGACGAGATCGACATGGTCATCGACCGCGGGGCCTACCTCGCCGGCGACTACGCATCGGTCTATGACGAGATCGTGGCGGTCAAGGAGGCCTGCGGCGAGGCACACCTCAAGGTGATCCTGGAGACCGGTGAGCTCGAGACGTACGACAACGTGCGCCGCGCATCGGTCCTGGCCATGGCGGCCGGCGCGGACTTCATCAAGACGTCGACGGGCAAGGTGCAGCCCGCAGCCACCCTGCCGGTCACCCTCGTCATGCTGGAGGCCATCCGGGACTTCCACGCGCAGACCGGCCGCGTGGTGGGCATGAAGCCGGCCGGCGGGATCCGCACCGCCAAGGAGGCGATCGGCTACCTGACGACGCTGTACGAGACGCTCGGTCCCCGCTGGATGACGCCGGACCTCTTCCGCTTCGGCGCCTCGAGCCTGCTCAACGACGTGCTCATGCAGATCCGCAAGGAGCGCACGGGCCGATACAGCGGCGGCGACTACTTCACCCTCGACTGAGCCCGGCCCGCCAGCCCCGCTGCCGTTCGACCGTTCGCCGTTCCTGCCCAGCCGTTCCGCGTCCGGTTCGCCAGCCACGCTGGCGCCGTGACGGCCGAAGGTGCTTTCTTTCGTCGCCACGCCAGCCTCAGTGGCATCCGACCGCCGATGCCCGGCTGGAGACGGTCGTGACCGCCGAACCGCCATGCACGCTGGCGAGGCTCGGTGCTTGGTAGAGTCGGTCGCATGAACGTCGTGCCCGGAACGGTGCAGGTCTGGTCGGACCTCGGCTGTCCGTGGTCACACGCGGTGGTCTGGCGGCTGTGGGATGCCCGCCGGCGTCTCGGCCTGGAGGAACGCGTCCACTTCGATCATCACGCCTTTCCGCTCGAGCTCTTCAACTCGGAGCCGACCCCGAAGCACCGCACCGATGCCGAGTGGCCGGTTGCCAGCGAGCTCGCCCCACGGGCCGGCTGGCAGGCGTGGGATGCGCCCGAGCACGCCTGGCCGGTGACCATGCTGCCGCCGATGGAGGCGGTCGCCGCCGCCAAGCAGCAGTCGCTCGGCGCGTCGGAGGAGCTGGACCGGGCACTGCGCCGGGCGTTCTGGGTCGAGAGCCGATGCATCAGCCTGCGCCACGTGATGCTCGACGTCGCCGGCGAGTGCGATGCGCTGGATGTGATCTCGCTGGCCGAGGCGCTCGACGACGGTCGCGCGCGTCGCGCGATCCTGGACGACTGGGCCGTCGCTCGGGGGGACGAGGTCCGCGGCTCGGCCCACGTGTTCGCGCCGGACGGCACGAACGCGCAGAACCCGGGCATCGGCATCGGCTGGGAGGACGACGGTAGCCCGACGGGCCTCTACTGGATCGAGCGCGATGATCCGTCCGCCATCGAGGACCTCGTCCGTCGCGCGGCGGGCTGATCTCACGTGCCGCGCCGTGCGGGCGTTCCATCGAGCGTGCATCTGCCGCCATTCGCGTCGCTCGTCGAGGCGCACGCCGCCGAGCTGCATCGGTTCCTCGCACGCCTCGTCGGGCCGGCGGATGCCGAGGACTGCCTGCAGGAAACCTTCATGTCCGCGCTGCGCGCCTACCCGCGACTCCGCCACGGCGATCACCTGCGCGCCTGGCTGTACACAATCGCCCAGCGGAAGGCGACCGATGCGCTCCGGCGCCGCGGTCGCCAGCCGACGCGCGATCTCGGCGGCGTGGAACCCGCGACGAGCGGAGAGCCGCCGGCGGTCGACGACGGGCTCTGGCGTGCGGTACGCGCCCTGCCGGCGAAGCAGCGCACAGCGGTCCTGCACCGGTTCGCGCTCGACCTGGCGTACGCGGAGATCGGGGAGCGGATGGGGATCAGCGAGGAGGCGGCGCGCCAGAACGTGAGGGCCGGCATGCGACGCCTGCGGAAGGAGGTAAGTGTCCATGACCGATGAGCTCGAGCGCCGGCTCCGCGCCGGCGACGCCGCCGCGTTCGAGCTCGAGCGCTTCAGCCGGGCACTGAGCCAGCGCGCGGCCGATGCGGGGCTCCTCGACGTGGCGTACGGAAGCCTCGACTCGCCGCTCGGTCGCCTCACCGTCATGGTCACGCCACGCGGCCTCGTCCGCCTGTCCTATCCCGGCGAGGGCGTCAACGACCAGCTCGACGAGGTGGCGACGCGGATCTCGCCGCGCATCCTCCGAGCACCCCAACGGACCGATGCCGTCCGGCGTCAGCTCGACGACTACTTCTCCGGGCGCCGTCGGACCTTCGATGTGCCCATCGACTGGAGGCTCGTCCGCGGATTTGCGGGCGCGGTTTTGCAGGCGACGGCCCGCATCCCGTTCGGCAGCGTCTCGACGTACCGTGACGTCGCCTCGGAGGCTGGATCCGCGAACGCATACCGCGCTGCCGGCAACGCCCTGGGTTCGAACCCGGTCCCGATCGTGGTTCCCTGTCACCGGGTGCTGCATGCGGGCGGGGGACTCGGCGGCTATACCGGCGGCCTGGACCGCAAGCGCTACCTCCTCCGCCTCGAGGGTGCGCTGGTTGACTGATGCGCCGCGCGGCGCGGCATTGCCCTCATGGGGCAGGGGATCAGCGCTGGACGCCGTCACAGCCGAGCCAGCCGCCTTCAGTGCGATAATCGAGCGAGCATGACCCTCACCAAGAAGAACGAGACCCGCCCCGCGACGGCATCGTGGGGCCTGGCCGCCGGCGAGCACCCATGGGAGTACGCCCCGGCGCCCGAAGCCACCGACCATGTCCGGATCGAGCCGGAGTACGGGCTGTTCATCGGCAACGAGTTCACCCGATCGAAGCCGCGCAGGACGTTCACCGTCATCAACCCCGCCACGGAGGAGCCGCTGGCCAAGGTGGCTCATGCGTCGAAGGCGGACGTCGACCGCGCGGTGGGCGCGGCCAGCGAGGCGCATCGGTCCGTGTGGTCGAAGCTGCCCGGCCGGGAGCGGGCGAAGTACCTGTACCGCATCGCGCGCATCCTCCAGGAGCGCAGTCGCGAGTTCGCCGTGGTCGAGAGCATGAACTCGGGCAAGCCGATCAAGGAGTCGCGCGACGTGGACGTGCCGCTCGCCGCGGCGCACTTCTTCTACTACGCCGGGTGGGCCGACAAGCTGGAGTACGCGTATCCGAATCGCGACCCGCGGTCGCTCGGCGTGGCGGCCCAGGTCATCCCGTGGAACTTCCCATTGCTCATGCTGGCCTGGAAGATCGCGCCGGCGCTCGCCGCGGGGAACACGGTGGTGCTGAAGCCGGCCTCGACCACGCCGCTCACCGCCTACCTGTTCGCCGACGTCGTGCGACAGGCCGATCTGCCGCCTGGCGTGGTCAATATCATCACCGGGCCGGGTGAGATCGGCATGGAGCTCGTGACCCACCCGGACGTGCGCAAGGTGGCCTTCACCGGCTCGACCGCCGTCGGGAAGATGATCGCCCGCGCGCTGGCCGGAACCGACAAGAAGGTCACGCTCGAGCTGGGCGGCAAAGCGGCGAACATCGTCTTCGACGACGCGCCGCTCGACCAGGCCATCGAGGGCATCGTCAACGGCATCTACTTCAACCAGGGCGAGGTCTGCTGCGCCGGCTCCCGGCTCTTCGTGCAGGAGTCGGTCTATGAGCCGCTCATCGACAAGCTGAAGGCGCGTCTCTCCACCCTGCGCGTCGGTGACCCGCTCGACAAGAACACCGACGTCGGCGCCATCAACTCGGCCGGCCAGCTCGCCAAGGTCACCGAGCTCGTCGAGTCGGGGATCGAGGAGGGCGCCGAGATCTTCCAGCCCGACTGCCAGCTCCCGGACCGCGGCTTCTTCTTCGTCCCGACCCTCTTCACCGGCGTCAGCCAGAGCCACCGCATCGCGCAGGAGGAAATCTTCGGCCCGGTGCTGTCGGTGCTGACCTTCCGCACGCCCGAGGAGGCGATCGAGAAGGCGAACAACACGCCGTACGGGCTCTCCGCGGGCGTCTGGACCGAGAAGGGGAGCCGGATCTTCAAGATGGTCAACGCCATGCGTGCCGGGGTCGTGTGGGCCAACACCTTCAACCGGTTCGACCCGACGTCACCGTTCGGTGGCTACAAGGAGTCCGGCTACGGTCGCGAGGGCGGCATCCACGGGCTCGGCGCCTACCTCGACCTCTCGGGGAACGGCCGATGAGCCCCCGGACCACGAAGACGGCGACCCGAGCGCGAGACCGGCGCAGAAGTGCATCGGTGCTGGAGCAGCGCGCGGCACAGCCGCTGGCGCGCACCGGCTCGACCGACGGGCGGGGGGAGCGGATCGGCGTGCGCAAGACGTACAAGCTCTACATCGGCGGCGCCTTCCCGCGCACCGAGTCCGGCCGTGCGTACGAGGTCTTCGGCGCGAAGGGTGAGCTGCTGGCGAATGCCAGCCGCGGAACGCGCAAGGACGTCCGCGAGGCGGTGCGGGCAGCGCGGAAGGCGCAGCCCGGATGGGCGTCGAAGACGGCCTATAACCGCTCGCAGATCCTGTATCGGATCGCAGAGCTGATGGAGGGGCGGCGTGACCAGTTCGTCGCCGAGGTGATGGCCGCCGAGGGCGTGGGACGTGCCCGCGCGGGGCGCCTGGTGGACGCCAGCATCGACCGATGGGTCTGGTACGCCGGCTGGGCCGACAAGTACCCGCAGCTCATCGGCACGGTGAACCCGGTCGCGGGAAGCTACTTCAACTTCAGCGTGCCGGAGCCCACCGGCGTGGTGGGGGTGATCGCGCCCGAGGCCTCGAGCCTGCTCGGGCTGGTGAGCCGGCTGGCGCCGGTGATCGTCAGCGGCAATGCCGCGGTCGTGATCGCGTCCGAGTCGCGGCCGCTCCCGGCGGTGACGCTCACCGAGGTGCTGGCCACCTCCGACGTTCCGGGCGGCGTGGTCAACCTCGTCACCGGGCTGCGGCGCGAGCTCATCGGTCACCTGGCCGGGCACATGGACGTGAACGCCCTCGATGCGTTCGGCGCCGATCCCGGCGAGGCCGCCGCCCTGGAGGAGGCCGCCGTCGAGAACGTGAAGCGCTTCGTCCGCCCGCCGCGCGGCGGCCTGGAGAAGTACCGCTGGACCGATGAGGCGGCGCAGTCCCCCTACCTGATCGGCGAGTTCGTCGAGATCAAGACCGTCTGGCACCCGATCGGCGCCTGAGCGGTCCGGCGAGCCAGAACCAGGCGAAGATCGCGGCGTTGACGGCGGCCAGCACGATGGCGGGCATCCCGCCGAGGATGGTCTCGAGCACCAGATAGACCGTCAGCACGACCCCGACCGCCACGAACCCGCTCCCGGCGATCATCTGCCGGTTGGCCCGGAACAGCCACTCCTCCTTGTCCAGGTTCCGGAACCGGATTCGGTGCTCCACTGTCGCCGCGACCAGCAGCGCCAGGCCCGTGCTCACCGACAGGAATGCGCCGAGATAGAGCGTCCGCTCGAATCCCGTGAGCTCCTCGCTGAACTGGAACGGCAGGATGATGAGAAACCCGAACAGGATCTCGACGCCGGGGAGCACCACCCGGGTCTCCTCGAGCAGCTCTCCCAGTTCGCGGTCGACTCGCTCCTTCGGGCTTTCGTCCGGCTGGGGCCCGCCGATCCAATCCCGCTCCCTCGCTGAGTTCTTCCGGCTGGGCATGCGCCGGGATTCTACCCAGTTCCCGTGGCGCCCCGGCGCGCCCGGTGGCGGGCCACCTTCGCGCGGTGGCGCGCGACCTTCGCCCGGTTACCGCAGACGCGCATGTCGCACCAGCGCCGGCGACCGGTGGGCGAGGCATCCACGAAGAGCCACCGGCAGCCGTCGTTGGCGCACACGCGCAGGCGGTCGACGTCGTGATCGGCGAGGTAGTGGGCCAGCGCGCCGGCGATTGCCGCCCGGGCCTGCGGCAGCTCGCCGCCGACCTGACCCACGGTGAATCGGCCCCCCCGCGCGTCGTAGCGCAGCTCGTGATGGTGGACGCCCTCGCGCAGGACGCGGTTGAGCCGCTGCACCTGACGAGCAGTGGGGGATCGGCCCCCGGCCTGGCGCGCGGCCATCTCGCGGACCAGCGCTCGCAGGTCCTGGAACCCGGAGAGCTCCGCCGCGACGGCGGAGGCCGGCGTGCGCGCCGAGACGAGCCCGCGCGCTCGCAGCCACCCGCGCAGGGAGCTGCCGTCCGCCACGTGGTCCTGGGCCACGCCACCGCTCAGCTCGACCGTGTTGGCGAAATCCAGGAACAGCTCGCGCTCACCGACCGGTTCGGGCTGCGTGTCGTGCTGGTCGTTCATTGGTAACCAGTGTAGCGCAGTTGACACGTTACGCGTCGCCGGCCAGACTGACGGTGTAACCCTTGAGGCGTTTCATACCGGTTACACCGACCACAGGGAGCTTGGAGTCATGGAAGCGCTGATCGTCATCCTCGGATTCGTCGGACTCGCGCTGGCAGCGCAGCTGTGGGGCGTCGACAGCGCCCGCACCGACGACCGCGAGCCGCGTCGCTCGCTGTAGGGGCAGCCCGATGGAACGACTGCGATTTCGCTCCACCAGCCTCAGCGATCTGCAGGCCGAGCTTCACGAGCGAGACCTGTTGGCGTCGACCGAGCGCCGGGACCGCGCCCCCGTGAACCACCGGCGCACGGTCTTCGGGATCCCGTTCGGCCGCCGCCGCCGGCCGTCGCCCCGACGCGTCTGACGCCGCGCCCGCCGCGCAGAACGTGGCCGGCGGGTGACGGCTCTAGAATTGCCCGCGATGCCTCGACCCAGGAGCGCGCCGCGCAGCAGCGACGCGGTGATCAGCAATGCCGAGATGGCGCGGATCTTTACAGAGATCGCCGACATGCTCGAGATCCTGGGCGAGGTGGTCTACAAGGCGGTCGCCTATCGGCGCGTGGCCGACGCGGTGGAGCGATATCCCGATGACGTCGCCGCCCGGTTCCGCCGTGGCGATCCGCCCAAACTGCCGGGGGCCGGCGAGGCACTGACCGCAAAGCTCGCCGAGCTTGCCCACACCGGCCGCCTCGAGTACCACGAGCGGCTCCGCACCCAGGTCCCGGACGGGCTGCTGGAGATCCTCCGCATTCCCGGCATCGGGCCCAAGACGGTCCGTCTCATCTCCACCGAGCTCGGCATCGACTCGATCGAGGCGCTTCGTGTCGCGGCCGAGGAGGGGCACCTTCGCGTGGTGAAGGGCCTCTCGGAGCGGACCGAGGCCAACGTGCTGGACGGAATCGCCCGGCTCGAGCGCCGCAGCACGCGGATGCTGATCCACGACGCCGACGCGCTCATGGCGGGCCTGCTGGATCGGCTGCGGGATGTCGCCGGTGTACGGCGCATCGAAGTTGCCGGCTCGCTCCGTCGGCGCCGCGCCACCATCGGAGACCTCGACCTGCTGGCGGCGGTCGACGACCCGACCGCGGTCATCGCCGCGCTCGACGGCCTCCGCGAGGTCGACCGGGTGGTGGCTGCCGGGACGGACAAGTCGAGCATCATCCTGTCGGACGGTCCGCGGGTCGACCTCATGGTGTGTCCCCCCGAGGCGTGGGGCACCCACCTCGTCCACTTCACCGGCAGCAAGGACCACAACATCGCGTTGCGCGGCATGGCGCTGGACCGGGGCTGGTCGCTGTCCGAAAAGGGCTGGAAGGTGATCGAGACCGGAGAGCTGCTGCGTGACGCCGAGGAGGCCGATGTCTACGCGCGTCTCGGGCTGCCCTGGATCCCGCCCGAGTTGCGGGAGGGCGACGGCGAGATCGAGGCCGCCCTTGCCGATGCCCTTCCTGACCTGGTCACGCACACGGATGTCCGGGGAGACACGCACACCCACTCGGACTGGACCGACGGGGTGGACTCGATCGAGACGATGGCGCGCGCCGCCCGGGAGCTCGGCCACGAGTACATCGTGCTCACCGACCACTCGCCCTCGCTCGGGATCACGCGCGGGCTGCTCCCCGAGCGCGTGGAGGAGCAGCGCGTCGAGATCGCTCGGCTGAACCGCGACCTGTCGCCGTTCCGCGTCCTGCATGGCACCGAGCTGGAGATCCGGGCCGATGCCAGCCTGGACTATCCCGACGAGCTGCTGTCCCGCTTCGACGTCGTGATCGCGAGCATCCACACTGGCCGGAACCAGTGGGGCGAGCGCCTGACCCGGCGCGCGCTGGCTGCCATCGAGAACCCGCACGTGGACGTGCTCGCGCACCCGTCGGGGCGCATCGTGAACCGCCGCGACCCGCTGCCGCTCGACTGGCCGCGGCTGTTCGAGGCCGCTGCGCGGACCGGAACCGCGCTCGAGATCAACGGCAGCCCCCGCCTGGACCTGGAGGACTCGCTGGCGCGGGCCGCGGGGAGGGCCGGCGCCCGGCTCACGCTGGCGTCCGATGCGCACCGGACGGAGGAGCTTGCCCAGCAGCGATACGCGGTGGACATCGCTCGCCGCGCGTGGCTCAGCGCGGACCAGCTCCTCGACACGCGTGACGCCGACGGCCTGCTGGGGCTGCTCCGATGATCGCCCGCATCTTTCGCGATCGGGGGACCCGCCGTGCCCTGGGGCGGATCGACCGGCCCGCGGCCGCGTTGCTCGCGATCGCCCAGGCCACCGTCGCGGCGGTGGGCTGGTTCGTGGAGCCGGTCTGGCTGGCGGTGGCGGTGGCAGTCCAGCTGGCGCTCGGCGGCATCGGGGCGGTCCGGGTGCTCGGTCCGGCGCGGCCCGAGCTGGGGCTCGCCCGGTATGCGATGCCCGCCGCCGCCGGGATCGCCGCCACGCTCGTGGGCCGGCTGCTGCCCGGCGGCATCACTCTTCTCCTGGTGCCGGTGGTGGCGGTGGGCCTCTGGTCGGTGACCTACCTGGAGCTTCGGGTGGAGCGCGGAACGGGCGGTCGGACGATCGGCGATCTGCTGCTGTTCGTCATCCTCGTCGGTGCCGGTTGGGGGCTGCTGGAGCTCTTCGGCCCGCGCGCCTGGCCGACGCCGGTCGTCGTGGTCGCGCTGTTCGCGCTGCCGCTCGCCATCCGCGGGGCGGAGGCCCGCGGAGCGCTCGGCGCGGAGGCGGTGGGGCAGGGGCTGCTGCAGGTCCTCGTCGTGGCGCAGGTGGCCTCCGCCGCCATCCTGCTGGAGATGCCGGTCTACATCATGGCCATCCTGCCGGGGTACGCCTTCTATGTCTGGGGCAACGCGGTCGAGGCCCTGCGCGGCGGTGCGGCGGGCCGCAGCGTGGCGATCGAATCCGGATCGCTGGCGCTGATCGGCCTCGTGGCAGGACTCCTGCTGCATCAGCCGTAACGGGGCGGCCGGCGCCTCGCGTTGACACCCCGGGGGGCCGGTGGTACAAGAGGGCGCTTTCGGCCCGGCCCGGCCGTTCCACCATTCCGTTTCGAGGATGCTCACAACGCTCATGGCGCTTGGAGAAGCAGACGCAACGACCCGACAGCGACGGCAGCTCGGCGAGGCTGCCATCGCGCATGCCACGCGCGGCGAGTGGGAGGCCGCCGTGGAGGCGAACCGACAGCTGCTCGAGTTCGGCCCCGACATCGACGCCTTCAACCGGCTCGGCAAGGCGCAGGCAGAGCTCGGCCGCCACGCGGAGGCGCTGGCGGCGTACGAACAGGCCCTCGAGCGCGACGCGACGAACCGGATCGCGCAGCGCACTGTCGATCGGCTCCGCCTGCTCGCGCAGTCGGGCAAGGGGCAGTCCGGTCGCAACGGTCGCCCGGTGAAGGCGCCGGCGACGGTATTCATCGAAGAGATGGGCAAGACCGGACGCGCGCGACTCATCAACCTGGGTCCGCCCCGCGTGCTGGCGCCCCTCTCGCCCGGCGATTCGGTGAGCCTGGAGGTCCAGGGCGACGAGCTGGTCGCCACCGTCGGCAGTTCCACGATCGGCACCGTCGAGCCGCGCATTGCCAGCCGGATCCAGAAGCTCATGGAGAACGGCAATCGCTACGAGGCCGCCATCACCACCATCCACGAGGCCGGCGGCGAGCTCACGATCATCATCCGGGAGGTGTTCACCCACCCGACGAACTTCGGCAAGGTGTCCTTCCCCACGGTCGGGCAGACGACCGGTGGCGTCCGACCGTACATGAAGGGCAGCGCACTTCGCTACGATGACGACGAGGAGGTCGAGGAGGCCGATGAGGACTCGGAGGAGGTCGAGGAGCTCGATACCTCCCTGCCCGAGTACTCCGGTGAACCCGACGCGGAAGAGGAGCTGGTCGAAGAGACATAGGGAGCCATGAGCCCGGATCGAACGGGAGACGCGGAGCCGACCAGGCTCCGGCACGTCGTCCTTCCGCGACGGTCCCCCGGGCTCGCGCTCCTCGAGCGCTTCCTGCCGTCACCGGCCGACAACGTCCTCGACGCCGAGCTCACCGCGTTCGCGGCCGCGAACGACACCGTCCTGGATCCATGGGCGGGCACGGGCTGGACCGCCAGGCGGGCGGTTGCCCACGGCATGCGCGCCGTCGCCGCCGATCCGAGCCCGTTCGCGCAGTTGGCGGCGATCGCCTTCATGACGGCACCGGGTCCGGCGGCCCTGGACGCCGCCTTCACCCAGATTGCCGGCGCCCGGCGTGTCGACGTCCCGCTGCGCCAGCATCTCGAGGAGCTGTACGCGACGCGCTGCAGCGCCTGTCGCAGCCCGGTGGTGGCCGACCAGTTCATCTGGCCCCGCGACGGCCATGCCCCGGGCCGCAAGATCTACCGCTGCGCGACCTGTGACGCTGCTCTGGGCGGCCCGGGAGATCGGGTTGCGGCCGTCGACGAGACGGACCTTGCGAAGCTCGGCATCGAGCCGGCGTCCCGCGACGAGGTGGGGGAATCGGGCGAGATCGACGACGTCGAGGAGGAGCTGCCGCCGGCGCCGATCGGCCTGACCGTGATGCCGGACGAGCCGGACGAGGAACCGATCGGAGAGCCGGGCGGCCCGCCGGATCCGCCACCCCTGGCACCGGACCCGCCGACGGGCCTGCAGGACCGTCCGCGGTTTGCGTCGACCGTCCGTCCCGAGCCCGTCCCGGTGGCCGCGGCGGCGGATGGCGTGCGGCAGAGTCCCCAGTACCTCGAGCTGCGGTCGCGCTTCCCGGTGCTCGACGGCCGGGACGACCTCGTCGACGAGCTGCTCGACCTGTTCACGGCGCGGAACCTGTACGCGCTGCACGCCATCGGCGAGAAGATCGAGTCGGAGCTGCGCGAGCCCGGCGTGGCCGCCGTGATGAAGCTCGCGCTGGCAGCATGCCTGCTGCCGGCCAGCCGGTTGAACGGCTATCCCGGGCGCGTCGCCTCCCTGCGGATCGTCGCGGGCCACGTGCGGCGGCCCGCCAGCCGCCACCAGCGGGAGATGAACGTGTGGCGGGCCTTCGAGGCCGCCTATCGGGACGTGCGGGCTGCCATTGCCGCGGTGGCGACCCACGAGACGCCGGTGCGCTTCGCGGCCGACTACGGGGAGCTTGGCGGCATGGCCGCGGCGAACGTGTTCTGGGTTCGGAGCCGAGCGGCGGTAGTGGGCCAGTACCTGCCGCCGGACGGCATCGACGCGATTGTCACCGCCCCTCCTCCGCCCGCGACGATCGACGAGCTCTCCTTCGAGTACCTCGCCACCGGCTGGGTTCTCGGCCGTGAGGCGGCGGAGACGTTGCGGCTCGAGCCGATCTTCGGCGGAGCCGGGCGAGCCACGGGAGTCGAGGCCACCGCCCTCCGCCACGGGCTGGTGTCGGCCGCCGGGGCGCTGAAGCCGGGCGGCTGGTGCAGCCTGCTGCTCGAGGGCGGCGAACCGGAGCGGCTGCTGGGGGCGGCGATGGCGGGCGCGGCGGCCGGTATGGAGCTCCACGACGTCATCCACCGCGAGTCGACTGCCGCCGGCGACGCCATCATCCTCCACCTGCGCAAGCCGTCGGCCGAGGACCGTCTGCGCCGGGCCGTGGAGCCTGGCCCGCTCCGCCTCGGCGCGGAGGGTGGGCACCTCACCTACCC
>JAHWJN010000089.1 GCA_019348395.1 Chloroflexota bacterium | reverse complement strand
GCTGCGGCAGGAGGGGGAGCTCACGAGCGCGCGGTCGTGACTCTTCGCCGTGGCCACGAACCTGGTGCGCGACGAGGGGCGCCGCGACGCGCGCCGGCGCGAGCGGCTGCTCGTGCTGGCCGCGCAGGAGAAGGCCGAGGCAGCGGTGGAGCCGGAGCCAACGCTCGCCGAGCGCGCCGAGGATGAGGCGGCGGCGCGGCAGGCGGTGGAGGCGCTCACCGAGCGCGACCGCAGCGCGCTGCTGCTGCGCGAGGAGGGGCTGGACTACCAGGAGATCGCCGACGCCCTCGCCGACGGAGGGGTGGCGCTGGCGCGGCGCACGGTCGCCAAGTACCGCGACGAGCTCCAGATCCTTCCGGCCCGCCTGCGGCACCGCTGACCGCCGCCCATGCGCGGCGTGCTCCTTCGCAGCCTGGCCGTCATCGCGGTCGGGGCCGTCGTCCTCGTCGGTCTCCTCTACGTCGCGAGCACGGTCGACGCCCGACCTCCGACCGTGCTCGATGTCGGGCTGACCCAGCCGCTGCCGGATGACGACGAGCGCGCGCACATCACCACCAGCATCGAGGTCAGCTTCAGCGAGCCGATCGATCCGGACAGCGCCACCGATGCGGTCGTCCTCGATCCGCCGACGGACGGCACGGTGAGCTGGAGCGGCAGCACCCTGATCTTCACGCCGAGCGCCCCACTCGAGCTGGCGACCGAATACACGGTCACGGTGGCGCCCGGGGTACAGGATCCTGCGGGCAACGAGATGACCGAGCCGCCGGATCCGTTCGTCTTCGTCACCGTCGACCGCCCGGTGCTGGCCGGCTCCGACCCTGAGGACGGGACCCGGGATGTACCGGTCGACGCGGCGATCACGCTCGAGTTCTCCGGGCTCATGGACACCGCCTCCGTCGAGGAGGCGCTCGAGGTGGAGCCGGCGATCGACTACGAGCTGCGGTGGAGCGGCGAGCGGCTCGAGATCGTGCCCGACGCGCCGCTCGACCCGGCAACCGAGTATGTCGTCACCGTCACGACCGACGCCATGGACGCCGGGGGCGTGGCGCTCGCCGATGCGATTCGCATCGGCTTCCGCACCGTTTCGCCCGGCCTCGCTGTCGATGGCCTGGTCCCGGCCGACGGCACGAACGGCGTCTCGCCGCACACGTCGATCGCGGTCACGCTCGACCGGGAAGTCGACTCGGAGTCCGTCGCCGGCGACCTGCTGGCGATCGACCCGGAGGTTTCCGGCACCGTCGAGCTGGTGGCGGAGCCCGACGGGGCGACAACCCGCCGCCTGCTGCGCTTCACGCCGTCGGCGCCGCTCCCGCCGAACACCACCGTCCGGGTGACCCTCGAGGCGGGCCTCATCGCGGCCGACGGCGGCCGCATGGCTGAGCCGGTGACCTGGAGCTTCACGACCGGTGCGCCGCAGGCGACCCTCTCCAACCAGGTCCTCTTCCTCAGCGACCGGGCTGGCGTGACCAACGTGTGGGCGATGAACGCCGACGGCACCGGACAGCACCAGGTGTCGGCCGAGCCGGAGCCGGTCCTCGACTACGCGGCCGCCCCCGACGGCAGCTCGCTCGTGGTCGGCGACGGCCGGCGCCTGGTCCACCTGCGCGCCGACGGATCGGATCGGCGCGTGCTCACCGACCCCGCCCATCTCGAGTTCGATCCCGTCTTCGCTCCGGACGGCACCCGCATCGCGTTCGCGCGCGCTGACGCCGGGACCGGGGCCGGCCTCGGGCTGTGGACCTGGGAGATCGGCGCGGCGTCGGCCACGGCCGTGCGTCTGCCGGTGGCGGGTCCCGACGGCGCCTCTCCGTCGCCGGCACCCACTGAGGGTGGGCAGCCGAGCCCCGTCCGGGCCCCGCGCTACTCGCCGGATGGCAACGCGATCGCGTACGTCGACCTGCGCGGCGCCGTCGGCATCCTCGAGCGGCCCGGCCAGCGTCTGACCCTGGTGACCGCGGCGCCGGCGGCCGCGCCGGCCTGGGACGCGGCCAGCAGTGCGATCCTTCTGCGCTTCCGCTCCGACGGCCCCGGCTCCACCGAGGTCGAGGCGCCGGTCGGCCCGCTCACCCCCGATGGGCCGACCGAGGTGGGCGTGGTCCGGCGCTCCGGCACGACCGTCCGCGACGCGGAGCTGGGGGCGTCGGCGCGTGCCCTGAGCCTGGCGTCCGACGGTCGCATCGGCTGGATCGACGAGGAGGGAACCGTCCGGGTCGCCACCGAGCTGTTCGAGGCCGGCCAGATCCTGCGGGCGCTCGAGGGCACGGACGCGGTCGAGCTCGTCCTCGGCCCGGTCGAGGGCGTGGTGCTGGTGGTCGGCCCGCGTGGCGACGTGGTGCGCGTGGACCTCGCAACGGGGGAGCGAACTCGCCTGGCGGACGACGGCATGCGGGTGCGCTGGCTGCCGTAGGCCTCGACCCCGCGCGTGCTACTATCCGCGCGCCATCGCTGGCGGGGCTCGTGACGTGTCCACCCGCCGGCGTTTCGCGTGTGTTCATACCGGCCCCACCATCTCGCTGCCGCGACCGGTGTCGCGGGCGCACACGGAGGACTCATGGTTCAGCTCATCCTGTGGGTGGTCCCGCTCGCGGGCCTCGCCGCCGTCGCCTTCGCGCTGTACCTCGCCCGTGACGTCCTGTCGCGTGACAAGGGTCCCCAGGCGATGCAGGACATCGGGGACATCATCCGCGAGGGCGCCGATGCCTTCGTGAAGCGCCAGTACACGACGATCGGACTGCTGGCACTGGTCGGGGCCATCGTCATCGGCCTCGTCATCGGCGTGGTGGAGACCGAAGAGGTGGCGGACGTGCCGTCACTGGCGGGCGCCCCGATCGGGATCATGACCGCCATCGCCTTCCTCGTCGGCGCCGCGTGCTCGATGGCGTCGGGGATCATCGGCATGTTCATCAGCGTGCGGTCGAACGTCCGCACGGCGGCGGCCGCGCGTCGGAGCCTCGTCGAGGCGGTGCAGGTGGCCATGCGCGGCGGCGCGGTGTCGGGATTCCTGGTGGTGGCGCTGTCGCTGCTCGGGGTGTGGGGCATCTTCACCGCGTACGAGACGCTCATCGGCGACGTCACGGTGGCCGAGGCCCCGTTCCTCATCGTGGGCTTCGGCTTCGGCGCCAGCTTCGTGGCGCTCTTCGCCCAGCTCGGCGGCGGCATCTACACCAAGGCGGCGGACGTGGGGGCCGACCTCGTCGGCAAGGTGGAGGCGGGCATCCCCGAGGACGACCCGCGCAACGCGGCCGTCGTCGCGGATCTGGTCGGCGACAACGTCGGTGACTGCGCCGGTCGCGGGGCGGACCTGTTCGAGTCGACGGCCGCCGAGAACATCGGCGCCATGATCCTGGGCGTGGCCGCCTTCACCATCGCCGAGGCGGCCGGGTGGCCCAATCCCGAGGCCTGGATCTTCTTCCCGCTCGTCGTGCGCGCCTTCGGCCTGCTGGCGACCATCGTGGCGATGTTCTTCATCAACGGGTCCGAGAGCGAGGACCCGATGAACATCCTGAACCGCGGCTACTGGGTCACCACGCTGCTGTCGGTCGGCGGCCTGGCGCTGACCACCTACGTGATGATGGACACCGGCGGGACGCTGCCGGACAACGGGGTTCCGGCATGGATCTGGTTCTTCGGCGCCGGCCTCGTCGGATTGGCCACCAGCGTGGTGTTCGTGTACATCACCCAGTACTACACCGCGGGCGGCTTCCGACCGGTGCGCGAGATCGCCGAGGCGAGCCGGACCGGACCGGCCACGAACATCATCAGCGGCACGGCGGTCGGCTTCGAGACCACCTTCGTCACCGCGGTCACGATCGGCATCGCGCTCCTCAGCTCGCACTGGCTCGGCAGCCAGGCGGGCCTGGTCAACGCCGAGGGCAACGACGTGGGCGGCATCTTCGGCACCGCCGTGGCGACCATGGGCATGCTGATGACCACGGCTTACATCCTGGCCATGGACACCTTCGGACCGATCACCGACAACGCCGGCGGCGTCGCCGAGTTCAGCCGATCGGAGGCGAGCGCGCGCGAGATCACCGATCGACTCGATGCGGTCGGCAACACGACGAAGGCGCTCACCAAGGGCTACGCGGTCGGCTCGGCGGCGCTGGCGGCCTTCCTCCTCTTCTCGGCCTACCTCGACGAGGTCGGCAACCTGATCCTCGGCAACCAGATCGACGCGGGGGTCCGCGAGGCCGGCACCCTCCTGGAGTCGGTGAACCTCGCCGACGTCAGCGTCTTCGTGGCGGCCCTGACCGGCGCCAAGCTCGTCTACTTCTTCTCGTCGCTCGCCATCCGGGCGGTCGGCAAGGCGGCGCAGACGATCATCGTCGAGGTGCGGCGCCAGTTCCGTGAGATGCCCGGGATCATGGACTACACCCAGAAGCCTGACTACGCGCGGGTGGTCGACATCACCACGCGCGCCGCGCTGCGCGAGATGATCGCCCCCGGCGTCGTGGCGGTGGCCACGCCGATCGCGGTCGGCGTGCTGCTCGGGCACGAGGCCGTCGCCGGCTTCCTGATGGTCGGCACGATCGCCGGCGTCCTGCTGGCGACCGTGCTGAACAACGGCGGCGGGGCGTGGGACAACGCGAAGAAGTACATCGAGTCGGGCAACCTGGTGGACGAGGCCGGCGCGGTGCTGGGCAAGGGCTCGGAGGCGCACGCCGCGGCCGTGGTGGGGGACACCGTCGGTGACCCGTTCAAGGACACCGCCGGCCCGTCGCTTCACGTCCTCGTCAAGCTGCTCGCGACCGTCACGCTGGTCCTCGCCCCGCTCTTCATCCGCTAGCCTCTGAGGATGGGAGAGCTCGTCGAGGCCATCATCGTCGGAGTGCTCCAGGGGCTGACCGAGTTCCTCCCGGTCTCCTCCTCCGGGCACCTGGAGCTGGCACCGTGGCTGTTCGGCTTCGATTCGAGCCGGCTGGTGGGCACGCTCGCATTCGACGTGTTCCTGCACCTCGGGACGCTGGTGGCGCTCCTCGTCTACTTCGCGCGCGACTGGGTGCGCCTGGCGCGGGCGTGGTTCGCGAGCATCGGGCAGCGGCGCATCGGCGACGACCCGGATCGGCGCCTGGCGTGGCTGCTCTTCGCGGCCACGATCCCGGCCGCCATCATCGGCCTCGCCTTCGAGGACGCCATCGAGGCCACCTTCCACGGTGACTCGAACCCCGTGCGCCTGGCCATCGCGGCCGCCCTGTTCGTGGGTGGCGCCGCGCTCCTGCTGGCCGACCGGCTCGGCCGCGGCGACCGGAGCCTGGGTGGCATCACGCTGCCGGTGGCACTCGTGGTCGGGTTCAGCCAGGCCCTGGCGCTGATGCCCGGCATCAGCCGCTCCGGCGCCACGATCACCGCCGGCCTGGCGATGGGGCTGAACCGCGAGACGGCGGCTCGCTTCAGCTTCCTGCTCGCCACGCCGATCACCCTCGGCGCCGGGCTGTGGGGATCGCGCCATCTGTTCGGCGAGTCGCTGACCGCGAGCGAATGGACGGCGATGGCGGTCGGCTTCCTGGCCTCCATGCTGGCGGGCATGCTGGCCATCGGCTTCCTCCTGGCCTGGCTGAGACGCCGGTCGGTGCTGGTCTTCAGCCTGTACCGCTTCGCCTTCGCGGCGGCCGTGGTGACGCTGGTGCTCTCCGGTCGCTGACTCGCCGAGCGGGCAAGCGACCTTTGACTTCCCCCGGGGAGCGACCTACAATCGGGCGGCCGACGGATGATCACCGACGGTGCCTGGCCCATCGGGTACGGCCAGCTTCAGGAGACGCCGCCACGCCGGCGGGGCCTGGAGCATTTTTTGTTATCAGCAGCGG
>JAHWJN010000088.1 GCA_019348395.1 Chloroflexota bacterium | reverse complement strand
TGAGCGACGCTCGGGACGAACAGCGCCTGGACCGCCAGGGAGTCGCGGAAGAAGGTGGCGACCGCCCGAGCGATGCGTTCGTCGAGCCAGCACCCCGGGGCATCGTCACGACCGATGTGGGCAAGGATCCGACTATCCCGCAGGTCCACGCTGCGATCGACCCGGACCCCGAGCTCGTACACGGCGCGCCGCGCCGGCACCAGCTCGCCGCCCCGATCCAGGGCGAGGTGCCGCGCGAACTCGCTGATCGCCACCGCCGGGCTCGAGGCGAGGTACAGGGTCGGCTGCCCCTGCCAGTGCCATCGACCGCTGCTTCGCCGGCGGGCGTAGCGGAGGTCGCGGATGTCGTTGCCGGCGGCGGCCGGGATGTGGCGATACGCCCGTCCCTCCCATGGACGGACCAGCTCGACGAGCGTGGGCACGGTCAGTAGCCGCCGCCCTCGTAGTCGGCCGCAAGTGCTGCCAGCACCCGGTCGCCGTCGCCCCGCTCGATGAGCTGCAGCGGTGTACGGCCGTCGAACTCGGCGAGCGGCGCGGTGAGGAAGTCGGCCAGGCGCTCCGCGGTGTAGACCGCCGTTCCCAGCTCGGCGATCTCCCGCAGCTGTGCCATCCGCTCGCGCGTCTCGTCGCGCGCCGGGCGAGTCGGCCGGGCCTCCCAGCGCTCGACGGTCTTGGCGCTCACCCCGACGAGGCGCGCCAGCCGCTCGCGCGAGAGGCGGAAGGCGTTCCGAAGGTCGCGCGGCTGGATCGGCGCGATGTCGACGGTCATGGCTGCACCTGTCTGGACATGTGTCCAGACATCGTATCAGGGCGTGCCGAGGATCGGCAGCTCGGAGGCCTCGTAGATGCGGTTCAGTACCCAGAGCCCATCGGTCTCGGGATCCGTCAGGTTGGTCTGCGCCTGCTCCAGCATGATGTACGGGTGCATCCGCGCCTGGGCGAGCTCGTCGCCGCGGAAGCTGAGCTCCACGATCACCCCTTCCTGGGTCTGCTGGGACCACTCCTGCCCGAAGAGGAAGTTCCCGTGGCTCATGATCGTGAAGCCGACGCGATCGCCGCCCAGGTCGGTGAAGTCGATCGGGCCGGACCAGTGGGTGCCGTGGCCCAGGATCTGGTCACATCCCGCGTCGAAGAAGATCTCCTGCTGCGTGCGCAGGCTCGGATACCAGGTGGCGTGATATTCCGCTCCGCCCCACCACTGCGGCAGGCAGAGCACGACGTCAGCGATCTCGCGGGCACGGCCGACGGACTCGCGCATGTTCTCCTCGGTCAGCCACGCAACCCCCGGCTGGCCCGGCGCGGCGGCGATCGAGCCGGGAATCTCGTTGAGCCCGACGAAGCCGAATCGCAGGCCGTTCACCTCCACCACGGCCGGCTCGAGGGCCTCGTCGAGATCGCGACCCGCGCCGGTTCTGGCGATCCGCGCGGCGTCGAACTTGTCGAGCGTCTCGAGGAAGCCGTCGGTCCCGGCGTCGAACAGGTGGTTCGCGGCCAGCGTCACCACGTCGACCCCGTAATCGTCGCGCAGGCGCGGGAGCACTCGCGGATCGATCGTGAAGATCACGCCGTCGTTCACCCGCCAGTCGTCCACGACCGGGCATTCGAAGTCGTCGACGGTCACGTCGGCTCCGCTCACGAGCTCAGCGACGGCACCCTCGTTGCCGGTCCGAACACCGTCGACGATGTTGAAGCCGTTGCCCACGAAGCCCTCGGGCACCGGGTTGGGATAGACGGCGGTGTACTCGGCGGTCCCGCCGCCGAAGACCCACTCCCAGCCGCGTCCCTGGGTCACCGCGGCGAACGCCACGCCACGGTCGGGACAGGAGTCGCCCAAGCTGACCAGGGTGCGAATCCGGTCGGGGTCGTGGAGCCACTCATCGGGTACATCACCCCATTCCTGCGTGAACGGCCACGGTTGCGCGCGGGCGTCGGCATTCCCGAACAGGTCCGCCCCGTCGACCGGGAGCGCCTTCACGCGAGGCGTCACGAGGCCCGCCGGCACGAGCGCCAGAACGGTCGGGTTCGCGATCACATGAGCGACGAGGTCGGCGGCGTCGGCGCAGGGCGGGACGGGGTTGATCGCGGTGTAGAACTCGCACGGCTGCAGCACGTCGCCGGCGTCGAGCGCCGCCCGCACCTGGGCCTCCGTCATCGACGCGACCGGGTTCGTGTAGCCGGTCACGAGTGCGAGGGGCAGCTGAACCGGCGGGGGCGGGGTCGGCGTCGGGGTCGGCGACGGTCCCTCCGTCGGGGTCGCCCTCGGTACGGGTGATGGCTGCTCGGACGTCTCCGTCGCAGCCCCGGATGGCGAGGTGGCCGGCGACAACGTTGGCATATCAGCGCCGCAGGCAGCGAGCGTGAGGAGCAGCACCAGGAGGGTGGCCGGAGCAGGTGGACGCATCGGCCTCGATGGTAGCCGGTCGCGTCGTACGGCCTCGCATTGGACGTGACGCGTCTCCGAGCCTGGCAGGCCTCGCAACCATCGACGTGACGGCGGTATCATCGTCGGCCCATGACGCCTGAGCAGCCGACCTCCGCCCTCGACTTCGGGACCGGGACGTCCGACGACCATCGAGACGGCATCCGCTGGGTCGATTACGCGAACATCAGCTGGAACCCGGTCTTCTGCAAGCGCTGCGACATCTGCGTCGAGATCTGCCCGAAGAACACCCTGGTCCTTCGCAACGACGCGATCATCGAGGAGGAGAACTGCATCCTCTGCGGCCTGTGCGAGCGCTACTGCCCCGACCTGGCGATCGAGATGATCCCATCGGCCGTGGCGGCGCACGAAGCGAAGGGCAAGGACGGATGACTCGGAAGCTCACCCAGGGCAACGAGGCCGTCTTCCGTGGGGCCATCGCCGCGGGGGCCAGCTACTACGCCGGCTACCCGATCAGTCCTTCGACCGAGATTCTCAACATCGCCTCGGGATACGCGGCCGAGCACCCCGGGCTGCGCTTCCTCCAGGCCGAGGACGAGATCGCTTCCGCCAACGCGATCATAGGCGCCTCGCTGGCGGGCGCGAAGTCATTCACTGCCACCAGCGGTCCGGGCTTCAGCCTCATGCAGGAGGCCGTGGGCTACGCCCAGAAGGTCGGCGTGCCGTGCGTCTTCGTCAACGTCATGCGGGTCGGTCCCGCCACGGGCATGCCGACCATGCCCGGCCAGGGCGACATCATGCAGGTGAAGTGGGGATCGACCGGCGACTACACCCCGATCGCCTTCTACCCCAACGGCGTGGCGGAGGCGTTCCGCATGACGGTCGAGGCCTTCAATGCCGCCGAGGAGTCGCGCTCGCCGGTGGTGCTGCTGTCGGACACGTTCGTGGCGCACCTCAACGAGGTGGTCGACCTGGACGAGATCGCCGGGTCGGTGCAGGTGGTCGAGCGTGACGTCCCCGCGCTTGGCGAGTTCACCGAGGGCCCGCGCTTCTTCGCCGGCGTCCTCATGTACGAGCACGGCCCGAACGCGGGCGAGCCGGCGACCGCCGACGCCGACGAGTACCTGCGCCAGTTCTACGCGGCGAAGCATCGGCACCTCGAGGTCGCGAAGCGCTACGCCCACTATGAGCACGGCTGGAACGTCGAGGCCGACGTGCTCATCGTCTGCTACGGGATCGTCTCGCGGGTGGCGGCCCCGCTCCGCGACGAGTTCGCTCTCTTCCGCCCGATTCGCATTCACCCGGTGCTCGACGAGGAACTTCGCGAGGCGTGCGCTCGGTACCGGGAGGTCGTCGTGGTGGAGGCCAACGACGGCCAGTACGCCGATCTGGTGGAGCTGGCGACCCACCGCGAGGTGAAGCGCGTCCCGCTCCATGGCGGGCGCATCTCCCTGGAGGCCGTGCGCGAGGGCATCGACCGGGTGCTGTCCGGCGGGCCCTCCGAGCCGCCGATCCCGCCGGAGCCGAGCGAGCATCGTCCCCGCTCGCCACTGGGGGTGGGGTGATGGATTGCCTGGCCATGGGATCTGCGCCGAGGTATATGCGGATCTGCGCGGCAGCTGACGGCGAGCTGCGGGCGGCTGTCGCGCGTTATAGCGTTACTGCTATATCGGCTGAGAGGGTCGTCCTCCCTGCCGCCCAGCCAGCGCGCAGGCGGAACCCCGATGCCTGAGGCGCCCATGGCCGAGATGACCTACAAGGATCGGCTCAAGCTCGACCTGTTCCCGACGATCTGGTGTCCGGGCTGCGGCATCGGCACGATCATGATGCAGCTGGCCATGACCCTCGACGAGATGGGCCTCGACGAGCGCAACACGGTCATCGTCACCGGCATCGGCTGTACCGGGCGCATGGGCGGCTACCTGAAGCACGAGGCGGTCTATACCCTCCACGGCCGCACGCTGCCGGTCGCCGAGGCGATCAAGACGGTGAAGCCCGAGGTGAACGTCATCGTGGTGGCCGGCGACGGCGACACCGCCAGCATCGGCGGCAACCACCTCATCCACACCATCCGTCGCAACGCGCCGGTCACGGTGCTCTGCAACAACAACGAGATCTACGGCCTGACCGGTGGCCAGACCGGTCCCACCACGCCGACCGGCACGAAGACCCTCTCCTCGCCCGGCGGCAACCCGAACACCCCGATCAATCTGCAGGGCCTGGTTCGCAGCTCGCCGCATGCGCTCTACGCCAAGACGACCGTCTACCACCAGCTCCACATGCGCAACGTGATTCGCGAGGCGATCGACTGGCCCGGGTTCAGCTTCGTCGACATCACCAGCCAGTGCATCGAGAACAACGGGCGCCGCATCGGCTTCGCCAGCGCCAACGAGATGCTCACCTTCTATCGGAAGACGTACAAGCGGGCCCCGAAGGACGCCGAGACGCTCAACGCGTTCGAGATCGGCGTGGTGTATCCCGCCATGCACCCGGCGCGCAACGGCCACCGTGCGGCCGATGAGCAGCGCTCGCCGGCGCTTCCCAACCAGCCTGCCGGACCGATGGCGTCGGCGACCGAGTCCCCCGGGGAGGGAGGACCGACCGCGCCCGAGGCAGCGACGGCGACCGTGGAGCGCACGGACGACGAGAAAGCCCGCCGCCGCGCGGAGTCAAAGGCGCGCGCGAGCCTCATGGCACAGCTGTCGCCGGAGGTGAAGACGCGCGTCGCGAAGCGGGAGATCACCCTGCCGCAGGCGCTCGCCGAGGCGGGGCTCGAGATTCCCGAATGGCTGCGCAGCGGCGCCTCCGCCCCGGCAGATGCACCGGTCGCCCCGGGGGTCGTCGAGCGGTCCTCGAGCGGCACCGATCCACGATCCGACGCCAAGCCGCAACTCGACGCCCAGAAGGCGGAGGCGGCGGCGGAAGGGCGTGACCTCGTCGGCGGTCAGCCGGGTGGCGATACCCAGCCGGTGGCGCCGAGGACGGCCGAGGACGCGCGCCCGGCATCGGTCAGTTCGGGGGATCCGAAGGAGGCGAAGCGCGCCGAGGCCCAGCGGCGCCTGGCCCTCATGCAGCGGCTGCCGTCCGAGCTCAAGCTGCGGGTGGCCAAGCGCGAGATCAGCATCGAGGACGCCATGCGCGAGGCCGGGATCGAGCCGGAATGACGACCCGGATCGCGCTCGACGGCGTCGGCGGCCAGGGCGTCCGGCTCATCGCGGGCGTCATGGGAGCGCTCCTGGCGCGCATGGGCAAGCAGGTCACCGTCCTGTTCGACTACGACTCCAGCGTCCGCGGCAGCATGTCGGACGCGTTCCTGATCTTCGACGACGAGCCGATCCTCAACCCCGTCGTCGAAGAGGCCGACCGCAACTACGTGTTGGACTCGTTGAACGCAACCTTCGACCTCGGCCTCGTTCCCGAGGACATCGCCGGCGCTTACGCGGGCCTCCGGCCGCTGGTGCAGGGCCGGGCGGGCTCGACCGCGGATCTG
>JAHWJN010000087.1 GCA_019348395.1 Chloroflexota bacterium | reverse complement strand
CGGCCTCGCACAGGGCGAGGTACTACTCCCACATCCGCACGAACCGCTCGTCGAAGCCGAGCGCCCGCACCGCGTCGAGGTTCTGCAGGAACCGTTCACGCCAGGCGCGCAGGGTGCGGGCGTAGTGCGGGCCGATGTCCTCGGCATCGGTCAGCAGCAGGCGGGTTCGGTGCGTGGCGCGCTCGACGACCGCGACCGACGGCAGCAACCCGCCGGGGAAGATGTACTTCTGGATCCAGTTGGCCCCGCGGCGTTGCTGCTCGTACTGCGCATCGGGATAGGTGATCACCTGGATGGCGGCGCGGCCGCCCGGGCGCAGCACGCGGTCGATCATCTCGAAGAAGGCCGGGAAGTACTCGTGGCCGACCGCCTCCAGCATCTCGATCGACACGACGGCGTCGAACCGGCCGTCGACCGTGCGGTAGTCGCGCAGCTGCACGTCGACGAGGTCGTTCAGTCCCGCTGCCGCCACGCGCTCCCGCGCCAGCGAGCGCTGCTCCTCCGAGATCGTGATGGTGGTCACCCGGCAGCCCAGCTCGCCAGCGGCCCAGATCGCGAAACCGCCCCAGCCCGAGCCGATCTCAAGCACCGACTCGCCCCCCGACAGGCCGGCCAGCGAGGCCATGCGCCGGTACTTGGCGCGCTGCGCATCGGCCAGCGACTGCGACTCCGACTCGAAGACGGCGGACGAGTACGTCATCGTCTCGTCCAGGAACAGGCGGTACAGGTCGTTCGAAAGGTCGTAGTGCGCGGCGATGTTCTGCCGGGCGCGGCGCACCGTGTTGCGGCGGAGCCGATGCGCCAGGATCCGGATTCCCTGGCTGGGCCACCGCCACCAGCCGCTGACCAGCGCCAGCTCCTGGCGGTTGAGGGCGGCCAGCAGGAGGAGGGCGGCGAGATCGGGCGAGGACCACTCTCCGGCCATGTAGCCCTCGCCCGCGCCGGTCTCCCCGTCGACGAGCAGCCGGACGATGGCGTTGCGGTCGTGGAAGGTGATCTCGCCGCGCACCTCGGCGCCGGCATCGCCGAACGTGTGCCGGCGGCCGTCGGGCAGGAGCACGCTCAGGTGCCCGACCCGGATCCGTGAGGCGGCGACCAGCAGGACCCGCTCGGCCGCCTCCGCCACGAGGCCGACCCGGGCACCGATCGGTGCCGAAGTCGAGCGCGTTCGGCCGGTCACGGGTGCATGGTAGTTCGCGGCGAGCGCGCGGTCCGCGTCGGGTCCGCCGGGCGCGGCGCGGAGCCGTGCGAGTGGAAGCGTGCGCCCCTGCGCCACAGCCAGATGGCGTGCCAATGAATGGCGAGGATCGTTCGCAGCGTGACGAGAGGGTAGCGCCACAGGATCCGCACCAGCGCGAGGTCCGTCAGCGGTCGTCGGCGAGCCACCACCGAGGCCTGGAGGAGCGGGACGCCATGCTCGGTCTCGTCGATGACGATCACGACCCGGTCCGCCTCGTCCCGGACGCGGACGGTGTAGCTGGCGTCCATCGAGATGAACGGGCTGACGTAGAAGTCCTTGTCCATGCTCGCGACCTGCGCCGTCCGGGTGGCCTCGGGGCGGAGGGTGTAGAGACGTCGCTCGTGGTGCGTGTTGTGCACCTCCACCACCACGACGCGCAGCTCTCCGGCTGCGTCACGAGCCAGGAAGAAGCTCGCCGGGTTGAACTCGTGGCCAAGGACGCGCGGATAGGCGATCAGCGTGATGCGCCAGTCCTCCACGTCCTCGAAGCCCTCGCTGCGCAGGTGCTCGAGGACCGATGCGCGCAGGTCGGCGGCCGGCGGCAGCCAGTGGTCAGCGTCACGGAAGGTGAAGGGCCGCCATCGGTTCCGGCCGAGCAGCCGGAACCGAGCGAGGTCGTCGAGCTCGGACAGGTCGAGCGCGAGGTAGAAGACCTCGTGCTCAAGTGCGTAGACGAAGGGCCGGGTTCGCCGATGCTTGACCGTCCCCTCCAGCAGATGCGATCTCATGCCACCAGCTCCTCGACCGCCGGCACGACCTCCATCGACCCGATGCGGGCCGCGGCCTCGTACCCCGATCGGCAGCCGTCCTCGTGGAAGCCGTAGCCGAGATGGGCGCCCGCGTAGACGGTGCGATTCCGGCCCTGGATTCCGCCCACCATCGCCTGTGCCTCCAGCGTTTGGAAGGTGTACATCGGGTGCGCCCACGCTCGCTCGAGCAGCACCGATTCGTCGCGGATGCGGCCCGGCGGGGGATTGAGGCTGACCGAGTACTGCGTCGTGCCAGGGAGCGATGCGAGCCGGTTCATGTGGTAGCTCATGGTCAGCGAGTCTCCCGGCGCGTCGCACCGGCCCATGTCGATGTTCCAGCTGGCCCACGCGTTGCGCTTCCGTGGCAGCACAGCGGTGTCGGTGTGGAGCACGACGCGATTGTCGCTGTACTCGAATCCGCCGAGGGCGCGACGCTCCAGGACGTCCGCATCGGTCAGCAGGTCGAGAGCGTCGTCGGCGTGGGTGGCCATGACGACCGCGTCGAACCGCTCGGTGCGCGCGTCGGTGCGCACCGTCACGCCGGCGCTGTCCCGGCTCACCGAGCGAGCCGCCAGGCCGGAGGCCAGTGCCGATGGCGGGAGGCGGTCGAGGATGGCGCGCACGTAGGACCGTGATCCTCCGGTGACGGTCCGCCACTCGACGTTGCGCCCGTAGCCAATCAGCCCGTGATGGTCCAGGAAGCGGAGCAGGTAGTCGACCGGAAAGCTGCCGATGCGGTCCGGCGCGGTCGACCATACCGCCGCGGTGAGCGGCACCAGGAAATGGTCGGCGAACGCGCGCCCCAGCCGGCGGTCGGCGAGGTACTCGTCCAGGGTCATGCCGGTCGGCCGGCCCGCATCGGCCTGGTCCAGCGTGCGGCGTGCGTCGCGGTAGAAGCGGAACAGGTCGTTGAGCATGGCGTAGTGGCCGGGTCGCGCCAGCTGCATCGGCTTCGCGAAGACGCCCTTCAGGCCGCGCGTCGACCATTCGACGTCGCAGGCGGCGCAGGCGACGCCCATGCTCATGTCGGATGCCTGTGTCTCGACGCCGAGCTCCTCCAGCAGGCCGATGAAGCGCGGGTAGGTGACGTCGTTGTAGACGATGAAGCCGATGTCGACGGCAAGATCGTCGACCTCGATCGTCGTCGCGTGGCCGCCGAATTTCGCCTCGCGCTCGAAGAGCCGGACGCGGTGCCCGTCGGCGTTGAGGGCGTGCGCCGCGGTGAGTCCGGAGATTCCCGAACCGATGACGGCCACGTTCGCAGGTTGCATACGGTCGAGGTACGGGCCCCGAGGCGCGACGGATCACGCGCCGGATCATCAGAGCGGTGGCGTGCGGGCCGTCATCCGAACCGGACGTGGCACGCGACCTGCCTCTCGCCTCTGCGCATGACCACCACCAGCCCCTCATGGGCGCCGTCCTGGATCCCGTCCTGGCTCGCGCTCCCGCTCGACGTCTCCTGGCGATCCCTGCTCCTGTTCATCAACGCGAACGGGTGGTCGTGGGCCGGCGCCCTCGGGCTCTTCCTCTTCCTCTCCGTGCCGCCGCTGATGGTGGCGTCCGCCTTCCTCGCCTCGCTGCTGTTCCCCGAGTCGGAGGCCAAGGCCTTCGTGATCACCCAGGCCGCGAAGTTCGTCCCCGCCGAGAGCTCGCTGCTGCAGAGCGTCCTCGTCCGCGAGGAGCCGATCGCGACGGGAGCCGGGGTCGTCTCGCTGGCGTTCCTGCTCTTCGCCGGGTCGCGCGCATTCGCGGCACTGGCCAGTGCCATCAACCGCATGTACGGGCGAACCGATGAACTCTCCTTCTGGGGCACCCAGCGCAGTCGCGCATGGCTGCTCGTGCTGTCGCTCGTCCTGCTCGCCCTCGCAGGCGTGGCCGAGGCCGGGATCACCGCGCTCACCGGCACGCAGGCCGGCGAACAGGTATGGCTGCTCGACTGGCAGGTGCTTCCCTTCCTGCTCATCGGCGTGTTCCTGTTCATCGCGTATCGCGTCCTGCCCCAGGCGGAGGTCACCTGGCAGCACGCCGCCATCGGGGCGCTGCTGGCGGCGATCGGCGTCCGCATCTCGCAGGCGGTGATGGGGGTGATGTCGAGCATGGGCACCTTCGACAACCCGTACGGCGATCTCGCCGGGGTGGGCCTCATGGCGACCTGGGCGCTGGTGGCAGGCGTGGCGATCCTGCTGGGTGCCAGCCTCGTGGCCGTGCTCGGTGGCCATGATCGCGACGGCGACACCGACGAAGGCTAGCTCCGCGGTCCCGTCGAGCCGCGGATGACGAGCTCCGGCACGAGGAGGACCCGGTCCGCCTCCCGATCGCCGGCCAGCGCACGGAGCACTCGCTCCACGGCCCATCGGCCGAGTGCGGCGGTGTCCTGGCGCACGGTGGTGAGCGGGGGATCGGTCCAGGCCGCCATGGGGATGTCGTCGAACCCGATGAGCGACACGTCCTCCGGGACCCGGGCACCGGCCTCGCCCAGGCCACGCAGTGCCCCGATGGCGGTCAGGTCGTTGTAGGCGACGATCCCGGTCACCCCGGCGCGCAGGAGCTCGGCCGCTGCCGCCGCTCCGCCCGCCACGCCGCCGTCTCCCTGGACCATGACCGGTGTGCCGATGCCCCGCATCCCGTCGACCACGCCCCGCCGACGCTGGCTCGACGCCACGTGCGCGTCCGGCGCCCCGATGTGACCGATGCGCCGATGCCCGAGCGCCACCAGGTGACTGGTGGCGAGCCGCGTCCCGAGCCGGTGGTCGGCGGTGATGGCCGGCAGGCCTGACCCGGTGATGGGATCGTTGACCAGCACCACCGGCACGGCGATCTCTCGCAGCCGCGCGGCGTGATGCCGGGTCATGGCTGACGAGGCGACCACGATGCCGTCGACGCGCCGCTCGACCAGCAGGTCCAGGTGTGCCAGCTCTCGGGCGGGGTCGTCCTCGCCGTTGGCCAGGATGAGTCCGTAGCCCCGCTCGTGCGCCGCCACCTCGGCGGCGCGCACGACCTGGGGATAGAACGGGTTGGTGACGTCAGTCACGACCAGCCCGAGCGTCCGGGTCTCCCGGCGCTTCAGGGCGCGGGCCACGCCCGACGGCTGGTATCCGAGCTCGCGTGCCGCGGCGATCACCCGGTCGCGGGTTTCCGGTCTGGCGGGCGCGCTGCCCGACAGGATGCGGCTGACGGTCGCCGTCGAGACCCCTGAGCGCGCGGCGACGTCGGCGATCGTGGCGGTCACGGCGCTCAGGCGGTGGCTCGCCGCGGCAGCCCCGCCACCTCGTCGATCGGGACGGCGCGTCGCCCCTGGTAGGCGCGGGTTGCCGCGACGGCGATGCGCACCGCCTCGAGGCCGTCCCGCGCCGTGGTCGCCGGCGAGCGCTCCCCGCGGCAGGCGGCCAGGAACGCCTCCAGCTCGGCGCGGTACGCCGCCTCGAAGCGGTCCAGGTAGCCATGCCACGGCTCGTTCGCGGCGGCCGCGCGGCCGTCCAGCCAGGTGGCGGGGGTGCGGTCGGTCAGGCCCATGGCGAGGTGCGCGCGGTCGGCCACCAGCTCCACGCGGCTGTCGTAGCCCGACGGGTGAAGCCAGGTCGCCTCGAGGATGGCCAGCGTCCCCTCCGAGAGGCGCATGACGATCACCGCCGTCTCGATGTCGCCGGGGTCGTCGGGCCGCTCATCGAAGTCCCGGTGCTCGTGGGTCTGGTGTACGTCGCCCTTTGGGCCAAGCGCCGGTTCTACCCGGGCGAGGCAACCGTGCCGGCGGTCACGCCGTGAGCTCACATCACGACCGCACGCTCCTCAGCGAGCGGCCACCCATCTTGCCGCTCAGTTCGACGACGTGTTCGCGCCTGAGACGATCGAGCGGCTCCTGCCGGAGTCCCACGAACTCTTGGCCTCT
>JAHWJN010000086.1 GCA_019348395.1 Chloroflexota bacterium | reverse complement strand
CGCGACCAGGACCGCGGCACCCACGATCTGGGCCTGGTCACGGATGTTGAAGCCGATGAGGATGAGCTCGCCCAGCGCGCCGCCTCCGACGACGGTGGCGAGCGTGGCGGTGGCCACGATCTGCACGGCGCTCGTGCGCACGCCGGCGAGGATGATCGGCAGCGCGATCGGGATCTCGACGCGCCGCAGCACCTCGCCCTCGCGCATGCCCAGGCCGCGTGCCGCCTCGAGCAGGTCGGCATCGACGCCGCGCAGTCCGGCGTACGCGTTCACCACGATCGGCGGGATACCGAGCGCGGTCAGCGCCGCGATGGCGGGCAGCGGGCCGACGCCGAGGCCGAGCGGCAGCAGGACCAGGAAGGCGATTCCCATGAACCCGAGCGACGGCACCGCCCGACCGATGTTGGCAATGGCCACCACCGCGGTCGCCCATCGGTCGGTGTGACCGATGAAGAGCCCCAGCGGCAGGCCGACCGCCAGGCTTGCCCCAAGCGACCCACCGGAGATCCACAGGTGCTCGACCAGCCGGCCGAGGATGCCCGACCGACCGGTCCAGCTGCCGGGGTCGGCAAACCAGGCCACCACCTCGCCGAGGAACTCGGTCATGTCGCTGCCTGTCGCCGGGCCCACGGCGTGAGCGCGCGCTGCAACCAGAGCAGGGCCAGGTCGGCCAGGATCGCCAGCCCGACGGCCAGGACGATCCCGGTCAGGGCCTGCGTCATCCCGAACGAGGCTCGGTAGATTCCGACGGTGACGATGAGGTATCCCAGGCCGCCGATGCCGATCAGGGCCGTGACGGTCACCAGGCCGATGGTCGTGACCGTCGCGATGCGCAATCCGGCGATGATCACCGGCAGGGCGAGTGGCAGCTCCACGCGGAGGAGCCGTTGCGCGGGGGTGTAGCCCATGCCCGTCGCGGCCTCGACCGCATCGGCCGGCACCGCCCGCAGGCCCTCGACGATGTTGCGGGTCAGGATCAGCAGCGTGTAGCTCACGAGGGCGATCTCGGCGGTGAGGACCGTCCCCAGACCCGTGATCGGAGTCAGCAGCGCGAACAGGGCGAGCGAGGGGACCGCGTACAGGGTGCCGGTGAGCCCGACGATCGGTCCGTACAGGCGCGGCCGGCTTCGGATGGCCAGCGACAGTGCCATCGAGATCACCAGGCCGATACCGACCGCGAGCGCGCTCAGCCAGATGTGCTCGAGCAGCAGCTCGCCGATCCGCCCCAGGTTGTCGACCACCCAGCCGGGGTTGATCGTGCCGCCCATCAGGCCTCGGCCGCCTCGGGCTCGGCGATTCGCGGCTCCCCCAGTGACGGGTCGGCGGTGGTCACCGGGGCCCGCATCCGGTCACCGATGGCATCCACGCTGACGAGGCCGATGACCCGCTCCTCCGCGTCGACCACGACCCCGAGCTGGACGCTCGAGGCGAGCAGGGCAGAGAGCGCATCGCGCAGGGTGGTCTCCGGCTGCACGGTCGGGGCCCCGGGCGTCGCCGCATCGGGATCGATCGTTCCACTGCCGGCCAGGTCGCCGGCGTCGATCCATCCCAGCGGTCGGTCGCCATCGTCGACGAGCAGGGCGAAGTCGAGCGCCTCGGTGCGGTCGAGCCGGCGGCGGACCTCGGCTCGGTCCTCGCCGGCGTGGACCACCACCGGATCGAGCAGATCGAGGTCCCGAACGCGGGCCAGGGAGAGCCGCTTCAGGCCGCGATCGGCGCCGACGAAGCGCTCGACGAATTCGGAGGTGGGATGGGCGAGGATGGCAGCCGGGGTGTCGTACTGGGCCAGGATGCCGCCGCGCTGCAGGACCGCGATGCGGTCGCCCATCTTGATCGCCTCGTCGACGTCGTGCGTGACGAAGATGATCGTCTTGCGCACCTGCCGCTGGAGGCGGAGGAACTCGTTCTGCAGCCGCTCGCGCCGGATCGGGTCGACCGCGCCGAACGGCTCGTCCATGAGCATCACCGGCGGATCGGCGGCCAGCGCGCGAGCCACCCCGACCCGCTGGCGCTCGCCGCCGGACAGCTCGTTCGGGTACCGATCCCGGTAGGCGGCCGGCAGTCCCACGAGCTCGAGCAGTTCATCGGTCCGGGCCGCGATGCGCGCGCCGGACCAGCGCAGCAGGCGGGGGACGACGCCGACGTTCTCGCCGATCGTGAGGTGCGGGAACAGGCCGACCTGCTGGATGACGTAGCCGATGCGCCGGCGCAGCTCCACGGCCGGCAGATCGGTCACGTCGTGGCCGTCGATCGTGATGCGGCCGTCGGACGGCTCGATGAGCCGGTTGACCATCTTCATGGTCGTGGTCTTGCCGCACCCCGACGGGCCGACGAGCACGCAGATCTCGCCGGCCGGAACGGTCAGGGTGAGGTCGTCGACCGCGGGCTGATCGGAGCCGGGGTAGCGCTTGGTGACGTGCTCGAAGGCGACGACCGCGCCCGCGCCCCCGTCCGCGTCCTGCATCGGGCCATCTTACGGGCCGTCAGTCGCGCAGGCGCCAGATGCGGGGACCTGCGTCGTAGACCAGCTCGAACCGCGGCGAGGTGCCGAAGTCGACCGGCGCGACGCAGTCGCCGGGTCGACTGCCATCGACGACGTGGGTCGCGGCGTGGCGCTCCATGAGTTCCGCGGATTGCTCGGCGTCGCCACCGCAGTAGATCTCGAGAACGTCGGCGAGGCGCTGCTCCGGCCGGAAGCCGAGGTTCGCCACGTACGGCGCGAAGGTGAGCAGGCGGCGCCGGCCGGCCGCATCGGTGAGGGAGTTCACCCAGCCGTCGGTGACGAACACCGCATCGGGCGGCGTCTCCTCCCGCACCCACTCCGCGGCCCGAAGCTCGGCGGCGGTCAGCACCTGGAGGTCGGAGCTTGCCGTCCATGCCGCCGCGAGCAACGGCGAGGGGACCGACAGTCCGACGACCAGCACGACGGCAGGCCACGACCATCGATGGATCAGCCACGCTGCCAGGATGGCGACCGCGATCCACATTGCCTGGAAGTACTTGTTCATGTCGAAGTCGACGGCGCTGACCTGGACCACGTTGGGCACCAGGAACAGCGCCAGCACCCACGCGCCGAGAAAGAGCCGGTGCCGCACCCACGGATGCAGCAGCGCAACGAGCGCCAGCGCGAACGGGACCCCGAGGTTGGTCAGGTAGAAGAACACGACGGCCGCCGGCCCGTCCTCGCGTGGAGCCGAGGGCCACACGGTGACGGTCTGAAGGGCTCCGGATCCCCCGGCCTGCAGCAGCGGAGGGATGGCGAACGGGACCGCGAGCAGGAGCGGGGCGAGGAGCACGGCGGCGTTCCTGGGTGCGGCCCGATCGATCAGCCGGCCGCCGGCGACGACCCACAGCAGCGCGATCAGCGGGAAGGCGGGGAAGAAGAAGAAGTGAAAGGGCGCGAGCAGCCCCCCGAGCACTCCGGCCATCGCGAGGAGCGCCGGTCGGTCGCGCCAGCCGCGGACGGCTCGACGAGCGGCCGGCAGGCCGGCGACGAGGAGGAGCACGGCGCCGACGAGGATGGGCAGGCCCGCCGTCGTGGCCCGGTGTGCCAGCAGCCCGGTGCCCATCACCGACGGGATGCGGAAGTACGGCCACTCGGTCAGCCAGCGGTTGTCGTAGCTGCCGGTGCTGATGAGGGTCAGCGGATCGCCGGCCCCGTTCCAGACGTCACCGACCAGTCGCAGATATCCCATCCCGCCGCCGAACACCGCCAGTCCGGCCGCGAGTGCCGCCACCCGTTTCGCATGCCTGCCCCTGAGGAGCAGGCGCGCCAGCGAGCCGACCAGCAGGGCGAGCGCGAATGCGAGCACCGTCGACTGCACCACCATCGCGGGGATAGAGAACTGGTCCGCGGCGCGGGCCAGGATCGCGGCGTGGAAGTCGGCGAACCAGTGGTAGATGAGCGGCACGCCCGCGAAGTACGGCACCTCGGGCGGGAAGTTGTCCCCCGAGTTCAGCGTCTCCGCGATCGAGAGGTGGACGCCGAGATCGCTCCAGTTCGTCCCGCCGGCGGTCACTCCCTCTGGCGTGACGCGCCACAGCCCGACGCCGAGCGTCAGCCCCACCACCGCGGCGGCTGCCCCCGCGACGAGCATGACAGGCGCCGCGCCCCGCAGCGTGCCGAGCGTCGGTGGTCGCCTTCCGCGCCAGGCGGCGATCGGGATGGGCATGGACAGCAGTGCGGCCGCCGCGAAGACCACGCCACGGCCGTAGCCACCGGCGAGGTGGCTGAGCCAGAAGACGAGGTGCGTCGAGAGGGCGACCGAGAGCACGACCGACAACCCGATGCGTCCGGCCGTGTCTATTCGCGGAGCCGCGGCGGAGATGACCGCCCAGCCGGGGACGACGAGCAGGATGGGCCAGAGCAGCGCCGGCGCGACGGGTGGCAGGACCCAGGCCACGGCCAGCGCGGCCGCGACCGCCAGCGCGGCGACAGACGCTCGACCGGCCGGGGTGCTCACGGCAGCGGATGATACGCGTGGGTCCTAGACTGGCCGACCATGTCTCGCCCGGCTCCGGCCACCGCGCTCGTCGTCGCGATCGGACTCGCCACCGTCGTCCTGCTGGCGGTGCTGGTGGTGACCGGCATCGCCCGCCCGGTGGACCGTGCCGCGATCGAGACGGTGCGGAGCCCCGCGCTGCTCGAGCCGCTGGCGCCGCTGCGGGCCGTCACGGAGCTCGGCTCGACCTGGGCCGTCGCCATCGTTGCGCTTCTCATGGTGCCGATCGGGTTTCTCATCGGCCCGTGGCTCCATGGGTTGCTCGGCGCCGGCGTCGTGGCGCTGGCCTCCATCGGGAACTCGCTGGCCAAGACGTTCGTGGCGCGCGAGCGGCCGGACCTGCTCGAGCCGATCGTCACCGAGCCGGGCTACAGCTTTCCGTCGGGGCACTCGCTGCTCGGCATGGCCGCCTGGGGTGTGCTCGCGGTCCTGGTCGCGCGATCGCGCCTGCCACGCGCCGCCCGGCTGACGCTGATCGCCGGGCTCGGGGCGCTCATCTTCCTCATCGGGCTCTCGCGGGTCTACCTCGGCGTGCACTACCCGACGGACGTGGTGGCCGGGTGGACCGCCGGCGCGGTCATCGTCTTCGTCTACGCCCGGCTCACCCGTGAGGTACCGAAGGCGCCAGCCGTGGAAGTGGCTGCCGCGGATCCAGAAGCGCCACGATCCGATCCACCTGCGGCTGACTGAGCCGCTCCTCGGCGACGGCCAGCGACGCGAGCCGCTCCGGTTCGTGCTCCACCTCCACTCCGATGCGTTCGCCGCGGCCCGCCTCGACCATCATCCCGGCCGGCGGCAGGAGGACTCCGGTCACCGATCCCGGCAACGCCGCTCGTTCGAGGTAGAGGCCCAGCCGGCGGGCGGCCAGGCGCGCGGCGGTGATCGGAGCCGGCTCCCACGGGACCCACGACTCCGTCGAGCGGTTCCATCGGTACCAGTGCCCGTTGCGACGGGCGAAGCGTCCACGTTCACCGGCCCGGGTCACGGCGAAGGTTCCGCCGGGTCCGACCAGCACGCCGTCGATCGGCTGGATGCCGCCGGGTCCGATCGATCGGAACCAGTGCCAGCCATCGTCGAGCCGCTGGTCGAGCGCGCGAGCCAGACGGTCGTCGCCGGGCAGTCCGAACGGGCCCAGGCGGCGTGCGCGCGAGCCGGGGTGGAGGATCATCTCGGCGTGGACCTCCTCTGGTGGCGCGGAGTCGGACGGGCACCGCGAGTGTACCCCGCACCCCGGCTCCACGACAGGGAGGGTCCGGTGAACGCCGTATCATGCGTGCCATGCACGACCCCCGCCCCTCGCTCGAGGAGGCCGTTCGCACCCTGCTCGTCGAGATCGGCGAGGACCCCGCGCGCGAGGGCCTGGCCCGGACGCCGGAACG
>JAHWJN010000085.1 GCA_019348395.1 Chloroflexota bacterium | reverse complement strand
ACCTGTGGGACTACTACTCGGCCAACCCGGTCGAGATCCCGCAGATCTGGAACGGCGGCATCGGCATTCCCGGCGCGGTGGCCGGGGGCGCGCTCGGCATCGTCCTCTACGCGCGCTCGAAGGGACTCCACCCCGCGCGCTGGATGGACATCTTCGCCCCATCGCTGCTGATGGGCCAGGTCATTGGCCGCCTCGGCAACTTCGTGAACCAGGAGCTGTACGGCCCGCCGACCTCGCTGTGCGGCACCGACTTCCCGCCCTGCCTGCCGTGGGGCGTGCAGATCGCCGCGGAGAATCGGGCCGGCACGCCATGGGACGCGGTGACCTACCCGGTCGAGTCGACCACCTTCGTCCCGCTCTTCGCCTACGAGATGGCGCTGAACCTGGTCGGGATGCTCGTCATCCTGTTCGTCATGCGCCGATGGGGTCCCCGGCTCTTCGCCGGCGACGCCGCGCTGATGTACGTCATCTGGTACGGCCTCGTCCGCACCGCACTCGAGACGTATCGGGTCAACAACTGGGAGATCCTGGGGATCCCGACCGCGATGTGGGTCGGCGTCATCGGAGCACTCCTGGCCGGCGCCTGGCTCTGGTACCGCCATCGTCGCGACTGGGGCTCTCCGATGATTCGTCCCGCCGGGGATCCCGAGCCCCGGCACTCCGCGGATGCGCGGGGGGAGGCACGCCCGGAGGCTTCTCCTGGCTGAGCGAGGGCCGATCCTGCCCGACGTGACCGCCGCGGTCGGTGCGACGCCGCTGGTCGCGCTGGACCGGCTCGCCCACGGCGTCCGTCCCCGGATCGTCGGCAAGCTCGAGCACATGAACCCCGGCGGATCGGTCAAGGACCGCATCGCGACTCCCATGATCGAGGCCGCAGAGCGCGCCGGCCTGCTGGAGCCCGGTGGGGTGATCGTCGAGCCCACCAGCGGCAACACCGGCGTGGGGCTGGCGCAGGCCGCCGCCGTGAAGGGCTACCGATGCATCTTCGTCATGGCCGACAAGCAGTCGGAGGAGAAGCGGGCGCTGCTCCGCGCATACGGTGCCGAGGTCGTCGTATGCCCGACCGACGTGGATCCCGAGGATGACCGGTCGTACTACCGGGTTTCGGATCGGCTGGCGCGCGAGACGCCCGGCGCCTGGAAGCCGGACCAGTACCACAACGACGCGAATCCGCAGGCACACTACGACAGCACCGGACCCGAGATCTGGGAGGCGACAGGGGGACGGATCACCCACCTGGTGGTCGCGCTGGGCACGGGCGGCACCGTGTCGGGCATCGGTCGGTACCTGAAGGAACGCAACCCGGAGATCGTGATCGTCGGGGCCGACCCCGATGGCTCCGTCTACTCGGGGGCTGCGCCACACCCGTATCTCACGGAGGGTATCGGCGAGGATTTCTGGCCCTCCACCTACGACGCGCGCGTGTGCGACGTGGTCGTCCGGGTCACCGATCGGGACTCGATGCTCATGGCCCGTATCGCGACGCTTCGGGAGGGCATCCTGATGGGGGAGTCGTGCGGGACGGCGCTGTGGGCGTCACTGCAGGTGGCACGCGACCTCGACGATCCGGATGCGCTGTTCGTCGTCGTCCTGCCCGACTCCGGGCGGAACTACATCGGCAAGCTGTACAGCGACCGATGGCTGCGCGACAACGGGCTGCTCGGACCCTACGAGGAAGTCGTCGACTACGACTGGCGCGCGACCCGGCCGGATGTTGTGCTGCGGTCGGATGAGATCCCCCTGCCCTTTGGCTGAGTTCCTGCGAAGAGGGCCGGGGCCGTCCGCGGTCGCGGTGCCCCGGCCATTCGGTCAGCGACCGCCCGACTTTGCCTGCTCGATGCAGAACGACGCTCCCGGCGGAATGCCATGCATACCGTGGAAGTTCGGCCCGGGGCCGCCCGGGATTGCCGCACCCCCGGCAGCGTTGACGTCCGTCGGTGGCCAACTGATCCCCGGACCGCCGAGGAGCTCGCTGCCGACACCGGTCACATAGTCGGCCACGATGTGGTAGCCGTGGGGCCGCCCGCCGAAGAGGCTGCTGCACGTTGGTTCGCCCTGGGCGCCGACGGCGCCGGCAAGCGTGAGGGTGAGCGTGGCCGCGAGAGCGGCCGCGATGGTAGCTCGCATCTGAGTGTCCTCCGTGGTGTGGTGGAGTCAGTCGCCTTCGACGACCGGGTAGATTGCATCCGCGACCAGGCCGTGCGCTTCGCGGTGCACCCGGTGCGCCGCGTCGGGATCGGGGGCGTCGACGAGGCAGAACACCTTCCCGCCGTCCTCGTTGACCCAGTAGCGCAGGTAGTGCACTCCGTGGCGGTCCTGTGTCCGAAGGTCGGCCATGTGCGCCGATGCGACGTCCTCGACCTTCACTCCGCCGTCGATCGTGTGGGTATCCATGTAGAGCGCCATGCGGATCCTCCTTTCGAATAGGAGGATCGCTCTGCTCCGGCCCGGGGCGCATCGGGCGAGTTGCCCAACTTGGGAGGCGGAGCTACCCAGGTTGGCCGGCGGCCGACAGCGCGGCCCCGACCAATGTCCGCCGTTCCACCCCGAGCCGGCCCAGGACGGCGGAGACATGGTGCGCGACGGTCTTCTCGGCGAGGATCAGGGCGCCGGCGATCTGACGGTTGGTCAGTCCTTCGGAGATGAGCTGCGCCACCTCGAGCTCGCGATCGGTCAGGCCAGCGGGATTGCGCCGCGTTGCGGGGCGCGGCCCACGGGGAACCGGCGCGCCCGCGGCCCGCAGCTTGGCCGCAACCAGAGCCCGCGCTGCACCGGCACCGAGTGTGGCGAGGCGTTGATGCGCGTCCTGCAGCTCAGACGGTTCGTCCGACATGGCCAGCGCCAAGGCGGCCGCGTACGGCATCCTCCGTGCGTCGAAGGCGGCTGCGGCACCGCGTCGATCGCCCGCGACTGCCAATCGGTACGGCTCGGCGGCGCCCCGGGGTGGCCGGGCCATGTCGCCGGCCGCCCACAGCCACATTCCGAACTCACCGATCCGCCACGGGTTCTTCGTCGCCCTGGCCCATGTGAACCCCTCGGCGAGCCTCGGAATCATCCCGGAAAGCGTCCCCTCCAGCCAAGCCGCCTCGGCGCGTGCCGCGATCATCGGGGCGAAGTATCCGAAGTCGCCGTACCCCGCGACGACGCCCTCGGCGGTGTCGAGGAGGCTGCGCCATTCACCCTGGCCCCGTCTGATGGCGAGCGTTGCCAGGACCGTCAGGGCCAGTGCCTGATCATCGGACGGCGTGCGAGCGTAGACCAGCGCACGTCCGGCCGACCGCTCGGCATCCGTCCACGCCCCGGTGTCCAGCTCGATGGCCGACCGCACGCCGTCGAGGTTGCACCGCTCGACCTGGACGCCGGACACGTAGTCGACGAGCTGGTCGAGGTACGTTCGGGCGCGAACGGGCTCGCGGCGCTCGGCGAAGACGATCGCGAGATTGAACAGCGCGGCGTGCGCGCGTTCGTAGAGGCCATGCTCCCTGGCCAGCTCGAGGCTTTCCAGCAGGAGGTCCTCCCCGTGGTCGTCGCCCTGGATGAGCGCCATTCCGCCCAGCTGATTCAACGCCATGGCCACCGCCTCCGGCTCGCCCACCCGTCGTCCCAGTTCCAGCGCCCGATGCAGCCAGGCACGGGCGGCCTCCCGATCCTGCTCGCACAGTAAGGCCCCGTGGAACGCGTACGCCTGGGCCAGCTCACCCGATTCGCCGAGCAGCTCGAGCAGCCCGATGGCGTGGAGCAGGCGCGTCCGTCCCTGCGCGCCCTCGCCACGCCAGTACTCGAGCTTCGCGAGCTCTCGTTCGTTGACGCCGATGCCCATGGCATCGCCGATCCGACGACGGAGGCTCAGTGCACGCTGCCGAACGTCATAGGCTTCGGGCATCCGGTTCACCGAGTACAGCACGCTGCCCAGCATCTCGAGCACGCGGGCTTGCTGGGCCGGCTCGGCTCGATCCATGAAGCGATCTGTACGCCGCAGCTGCTCCGCCGCCTGGTGATAGGCGCCGGCGCGCATCGCGGCCTCCGCAGCGGGCACCGCGTAGCGCAGCACGGCGGCCCCGTCGCCGGCCGCCTCGGCGTGGTATGCCAGCCGTGCGGCATCCGTCGTTCCTCCGCGCTCGAGGGCTTCGAGCGCGCGCCGATGCAGTGAGATGCGCCGGAAGACAGGCAGCTGCTCGAGGACGGCAACGCGGGTCAGCTCATGGCGGAAGGCGACCATCTGTCCGGTCGTCAACAGCCCCGCATCGATGCAGTCGTCGGCTCCGAGCACGTCCTCGCCGGCAACGGCGGCGAGCAGCCACGGTTCGCTTCGGGATCCGATCACGGCTGCCGCGTTGAGCGCCGCTCTGCCACGCTCGGTCAACCTCGCGAGGCGAGCCGTGAGCGCGTCGCTGATCGAGACCGGTACCCGGCCGCTGCCCGCCTCGAGCACCTGGGTCAGGAAGAACGGGTTGCCTCCGGTGAGCTGATACAGCTCGGCGGCATCGGTGTCTGTTCCGGCCGCCATGCGCGCGACGCCGGCAGGACTGAGCCGCCGAAGCGCAAGCTGCCGAACCGCGCGCGTCCCGGCGAGCTGGCCCAGCAGCCGTCGGATGGGCGGCGCCGGCTCGTCGTCGTCGCGCAGCGTGGCGAGGACGAGCAATGGCATGCCCGCGACGCGCCGGGCGATGTACGCCAGCAGCTCTGCCGTGGCCTCATCGGCCCACTGCAGGTCATCCAGGGCGAGCACCGATGACACGCGATTCAGGCAGTCGAGGACCCGCGCATTGACGGCGTGACGTGGCGAGCCATCCTCGAGCACTCGGGGGAGCTCACCGTGGAGCTGCGCCGCGATCTCGTGGATGGGACCGAAGGGCCGCGGCGTGCTCACGCCGTCGCACAGGGTCCGGTACACCGCGGTCTCACCCGGAACGCCCGAGAGGAAGGCGTCGACGAGGGCCGTCTTTCCGATGCCGGCCTCGCCGCGGACGACGACGAAGGAGCCGACGCCGGCCGACGCTTCGGCCAGACAGGCGCTCAGCTCACGCAGTTCGTCGTCGCGCTCGAGGATCGTCGTCGCCCCGGCGTCCATGCTTCGGGCAATGGCCATGGCGCGACCATACGCGTCGCAGGGTCACAGGTCCATAGGGACGCACGCCACGACTCCACTCGGACGCCGCTCCTCGCCTCGATAGCATCGGCCTCCCGACGGCGCTGGCGGCCGTCGCGCTGACGGGTCTCAGCCGGTCGCGTCAGCTACCGGAGCGGTAGACGTCGCCCACGTCCGGCCCGGTCTCGGCCTCCTCGGTCGGCTCGACCTCACCCTCATCGATCGCGTGCTCGTCGACCAGTGGATCGGCTCCATCCTCGTCGAGGGGGTCGCGGGCCGGTTCTCGATCCGTCACGTGCTCGGCGCCTCCGGAGGACGCGTGTCACGCTCCTCCTCCTCGGACATCGTGTCGCCCTCGGGGTTGGCGGTGGTCGGGCCGGCGTCGTCGTACAGGCCGCCGGTCTCGGCCGCGCTGCCCCCGTACGTCGACTCGTCGATGGTCGGGCGTTCGCCCTCTCGTTCGTTCATGTCCTGATGGCTGGCAGGACCGATGCCACCCCGGTGAATCGAGCTGGAGGGCCACATCGGCGCGAAATGCCAGAGCAGGCGGCTCGGAGTATCGTGTGACATTCACCACGAGGCACACGAGGAGCGTCATGACGCACGTCGCAGAGCCGCCGGTTGCTGGCGGAGGTCAGGCGGCCGAGCTGGAGCGGGTCAGCCACTGGATCAACGGGGCCACGGTGGCCGGCACCAGCGGCCGGACGGGTCCCGTCTACAACCCGGCCACCGGTGAGCTGGCACGCGAGGTGGACTTCGCCTCGACCGAGGAGGTGGGCGCCGCCGTCCGCGCCGCCCGCGACGATCCAGACCATCCGGCGATCGGAAG
>JAHWJN010000084.1 GCA_019348395.1 Chloroflexota bacterium | reverse complement strand
GAGCTCAACGGCGAGAAGGTCGACATCGTGCTGTGGGACGAGGATCCGGGGCGCTTCGTCGCGGAGGCGCTCAGCCCGGCCGAGGTGCTGAGCGTGCGGGTCGACGAGGAGCACAAGATCGCAAACATCATCGTGCCGGAGCGTCAGCTCAGCCTGGCCATCGGCAAGGAGGGGCAGAACGCTCGTCTCGCCGCCAAGCTCACCGGCTGGCGGATCGACATCCGCTCCGATGCAGGGGTCGCCACGGCGGCCGGTGGCGAGCACGACGACGCGCCCGAGGCGGAGGCGCCGGCCGATGCCGAAGCGACGACCTGATCACATTCCGACCCGCACCTGCGCGGTCTGCCGCACGGCCCGTCCCAAGCGAGAGATGGACCGCCTGGTCCGCTCGCAGGACGGGCTCGTCCATCACGACCCGACCGGCAGGCTCGCCGGACGCGGGACCTACATCTGCCATGAACCTGCCTGTCGCGAGCCCGAGCGGGCCGCACCGGCCGTCAAACGGGCGCTCGGTGCCGAGCTCGCACCGGGAACGCTCGAACCTGAGGTGAACCATGCCGCCACGTAGATATCGACCCCGCCGCGGGCCACGCCCGCAGCGCAAGCGCACCGGAGGACCATCCGGCGGCGTCGCGACCGAACAGGCTCCCGCCAGACCGACCGGCCCGGTGGAGCTGCCCGACCCGGTCGTGGTCAAGGATCTGGCCGAGGCACTCTCCGTCAGCCACGCCGAGATCATCAACGTGCTGATCCGCAACGGCATCTTCGCAACCGTCAACCAGTCGATCGACTTCGACACCGCGTCGCTCGTCGCCGGAGAGCTGGGCATGGAGGCGACGCTGCGCGGAGCCGCGGAGCGCGCCGCTGCGGACGCGGCGGGCGAGCAGGAGCTCGTCAAGCCCGGCTCGGCGGAGGAGGGCGACGGGAAGCCGACGCTGTGGACCGACGAGGATCCCTCGAAGCTCGTGACCAGGGCTCCGATCGTGACCGTCATGGGTCACGTGGACCACGGCAAGACGAGCCTTCTCGACGCGATCCGGGAGACGAAGGTCGCCGACCGCGAGTCCGGCGGGATCACGCAGCACATCGGTGCCAGCGAGGTCGTGCACAACGACCAGCGCATCGTGTTCCTCGACACCCCCGGCCACGAGGCGTTCACTGCCATGCGGGCCCGAGGTGCCCAGGTCACCGACATCGCGATCATCGTCGTCGCTGCCGACGACGGGGTGATGCCACAGACCAAGGAGGCGATCGATCACGTCCGCGCCGCCCGCGTGCCGATGATCGTGGCGATCAACAAGGTCGACAAGCCCGATGCCCAGCCGGATCGGGTGAAGCAGGAGCTGGCTGACAACAACGTGCTCATCGAGGAGTACGGCGGCGACGTCATCGCCGTGGCCGTCAGCGCCATCAAGCGCACCGGCATCGACGACCTGATGGAGATGATCCTGCTCGTCGCCGATCTCCAGAACCTCAAGGCCAACCCGGACCGGGAGGCGATCGGCACGATCGTCGAGTCGAAGGTCGACAAGGGACGCGGCAACGTGGCCACCGTCCTCGTCCAGACCGGAACCCTGAAGGTCGGCCAGATCGTCAGCGTGGGTCGCACGTGGGGCCGCGTCCGGGCGCTCAACAGCGCATCGGGCAAGCGCGTGACGCAGGCGGAGCCCGCGAGCGCGGTCGAGATCATCGGTCTTCAGGGTCTGCCCGAGGCCGGCGACATCCTCAGGGTGGTGGCCGACGAGAAGACTGCCCGTGACATTGCCGAGGCAGCCGATCGGGCCGCGGCCGGTGGCGACGGACAGAAGGTCAGCACCCTCGAAGAGATCAGCGCCCAGATCGCCGACGCCGAAGTGGCCGAGCTGCGCGTGGTGCTCAAGACGGACGTCCAGGGTTCCCTCGGTGCGATCCGGCATGCCCTCGAGCGGCTGAACACCGACGAGGTGCGGATCAACATCCTGCGCGAGGGTGCGGGCGACATCAACGAGAGTGACATCAACCTCGCCTCGGCGTCGGACGCCGTGGTCGTCGGCTTCAACGCCAAGCCGGACGTCGGCGCACTGCGCGCCGTCGACGCGACCGGCGTCGACGTGCGGCTCTACGACGTCATCTACAAGCTCACCGACGACATCGGCCAGGCGCTGAAGGGCCTTCTGGCGCCGAAGCTGGTCGAGCAGATCGAGGGGCACGCCGAGGTGCGGATGGTCATCAAGGCCGGACGTGCCGGCAACGTCGCCGGCTCATACGTCACCGACGGACGGATCCTGCGCGGGACGGACGCACGGCTGTTCCGTGGAGAGACGCTGATCGCCGACACCAGGATCACCTCGCTGAAGCGGTTCAAGGACGATGTCCGTGAGGTCGCCGCGGGGTACGAATGCGGCATCGGCCTCGACGCCGATGACATCGCCGAGGGTGATGTCATCGAGTGCTATCAGATGGTGGCCGAGTCGGCCTGAGCCTGAGGAGTCTGCGCCGATGAGCCAGCGCACCGATCGGCTCGACAGCCAGATTCGGCAAGAGCTGATGCAGCTGCTGCAGCGCGAGATGAAGGATCCGCGCGTCGGGTTCGCGACCATCACGCGCGTCGAGACGGCCCGCGACCTGGGGAGCGCCCGGGTGTGGGTCAGCGTGCTCGGATCCGACGAGGAGAAGGCCGCGGCCATCGGCGCGCTCACCGACGCGGCGCCGTGGCTGCGCCGGCAGCTCGCCGGGCGGCTCACGGTCCGTCACGTGCCACAGCTCGCGATCCGGCATGACGACTCGATCGAGGCCGGCGACCGGGTGCTGCGGCTCCTGCGCCAGATCGAGGAGGAGCGCGGCGATGAGTCGTGACGCCGTGGTGGCCGCCATCCGCGAGGCGACCCGCGTGACGACCCTGTGCCACGAGAACCCCGACGCCGACACGCTCGGCGCCGCCCTCGCAGTCGCCGCGGCCGCCGAGCGGCTGGGCAAGCAGGCCGAGGTGGTCGCCGGCGACGGCGTGCCCCCGTTCCTGGCCGGCCTGCCCGGCGCTGATCGCGTTCGCCGACGCCCGGAGCTCGAGCCGGACCTCGCAGTCGCGCTCGATGGCCCGCCGTCGCGCACCGGCGCGGTGGCGCGCGAGAGCGGCGAGTGGCTGGCGCGGGCGCGGATGATCAACATCGACCACCACGTCTCGAACGACGGCCGCGAGTCCCGGGTCGCCTGGGTCGACCCCGAGGCGGCGGCGACCTGCGAGATGGTGGCGCTCCTGCTCCCCGAGCTCGGCATCAGGCTGGACCGGGACCTCGCCACGGTCCTGGCGGCGGGGATCGTCCAGGACACCCACACCTTCTCGCATCCCAACGCGACGCCACGCACCCTGCGGGTGATGGCCGACCTCGTGGCGGCCGGCGCGCCGCTCTCGGCACTGCACCGGTCGATCTATGCCGACAAGCCGTTCTCGACCATGCGACTGTGGGGGCGCATGCTGAACGGCGTAGAGCAGCGCCGTGACGGCCGCATCGTGTACGCCGTCCAGACGCTCGTCATGCTGACCGAAACCGGCAGCGAGCCGACTGCCACCGAGGGGTTCATCGACCTCCTGGCCGGGACGCGGACCGGGGATGTCACCGTGCTGTTCAAGGAGGCCGCGGCGTCGCAGGTACGCGTGAGCGTGCGAACCACGTCTCGCGCCGATGCGGTGGCCATCACCTCGGCATTCGGCGGCGGTGGCCACTCGCGTGCCGCCGGTTGCACCGTCGACCGGCCGATGGGGGAGGCCGTGCCGGCGGTTCTCCACGAGTGCGAGGACGAGCTCGAGCGCGCCGATGCTCGGGGTCGTTAACCTCGACAAGCCCGTCGGGCCGACGAGCCACGACATGGTGGGGCTCCTGCGAAGGCTGACGGCGACGCGGCGCATCGGCCATGCCGGCACGCTCGACCCACTCGCCTCCGGGGTGCTGCCCATCCTCGTCGGGGCTGCGACCCGATTCAGCGAGGAACTGACCGGCGGCCGCAAGCGGTACGACGCCATCGTCCGGCTGGGCGCCAGGAGCGCGACCGACGACGCGGAGGGACCGATTCAATCCGTTGACGCCGCGCGGCCGGACCGCCCATCCATCGAGGCGGCGCTCGCCGACTTCGTCGGCATCATCGAGCAGCGGCCTCCGGCGTTCAGCGCTCGCAAGCAGGGCGGACGGACGGCGCACCGGGCAGCCCGGGCCGGCTCCCCGATCGACCTCCCGCCGCGACGCGTAGCCATCGACGCCATCGACGTGCTGGAGCTGGGCGACAGCGCGGACGGGCTGGACGTCCGGATCGACCTGCGGTGCGGCGCCGGCACCTACGTTCGCTCGATCGCGCGGGACCTCGGTGACCGGCTCGGATGCGGAGGGTACCTCGCAGCCCTGCGGCGCACGGAGGCGGCGGGACTGCGCGTCGAGGACGCGATCACGCCGGACCGCCTCGAGCGCCTGGCGGAGGCCGGACGGCTGGCCGACGCCGTCCTTTCGGTGGGGGAGCTCCTGCCGTTGCCTCACGTCGCGCTCGACCCGGACGCCGCCTGGCGCTTCACGCATGGCTCCGTCACCGCGACGGATCACGGCGAGGACGGTCGCGTGGCCGTGTTCGCCGACGGTGGGCTGATCGGCGTCGGCCGGGTCGACGCGGGGTGGCTCCACCCCGACAAGGTCGTCGGCGCGGAGCCGGCGGGGTGACGGCGGTCGAGCTCGGTCGGCTCCCGCCGATCGGACCGGCGGTGGTGACGCTCGGCGTCTTCGACGGCGTGCATCTCGGGCACCGGCAGGTCCTGACCGCGACTGCCGAGGCTGCGCGCCGGCACGACGCCGCGCCCGTCGCGCTGGTGTTCAGCCCGCATCCGGACGAGGTGCTGCGTCCGGGGACCGAGGTGCCACGTCTGCTCCCGCCAGCCCTGACGCTCGAGCGCATCGGCGCGCTCGGCATCCGGCCACTCGAGGTGCGCTTCGACGACGCCCTGCGATCCTGCACGCCGGAGGACTTCCTGGGGCGCCTTGGTCCGGCGCTGGACCTGCGGGCCGTGACGATGACGCGGGACAGCGCCTTCGGGAAGGGCCGCGCCGGCACCCTCGACCGCGTTCGGCAGATCGGCGCGGAGGCCGGGTTCGAGGCGATCGGCGTCGAGCCCGCCGCGGCCGATGGGGCACCCGTCTCGTCCTCGCGGATCCGCTCGCTGCTCGCGGCGGGTGACGTCGGCGCCACCACCCGGCTGCTCGCCGGACCCCCGCTGCTGCGCGGGACCGTGGTGCACGGGGACCGACGTGGCCGCCTGCTCGGCTATCCCACGGCGAACCTGCGCTTCGACTATCGCGCGGCCATGCCGGCCTTGGGCATCTACCTCGGGCGTGTCCACGTCCCGGCCCGCGACGTCGGGCCCGGCCATCCGGCCCTGGTCAGCGTGGGCGTGCGGCCGACCTTTGAGGACGACGGGCGGGTGCTCGTGGAGGCGTTCCTGCTCGACTGGGACGGCGACCTGTACGACGCGGAGCTCGACGTCGAGCTCGTCGCGCGATTGCGCGACGAGCTCCGTTTCGAGAGCGCCGAAGCCCTGGTCGAGCAGATGCGCCGGGACGAGGAGGACGCGCGCCGCCTGGTGGCCGCCGAGGGCGCCTGATGGCGGCATCGGACCCGCTCTGGTAAACTCCCGAAGGTTACGGAAAGAATGTGGAGGAATACGTGCCGCTCGCCAAGGACGCGAAGAGCGCAATCGTCGACGACTACGCCACGCACGAGGGCGATACAGGATCTCCCGAAGTGCAGATTGCGCTTCTCACCGAGCGGATCAAGTCACTGACGGAGCATCTGCGCAGCTTCCCGAAGGACAATCACTCGCGCCGCGGGCTGCTCAAGCTCGTCGGGCAGCGACGGCGGCTGTTGGCGTACCTGGTCCGCAATGACGTGGATCGGTACCGCGCCGTCATCAGCAGCCTCGGGCTGCGCCGGTAGTACGCCCCCCGCGATCGACCCTACCGCCCCATCGGCGACCGGGGTCTCGCACAACATCACAGAGACTCATCCACCCGACCCCGCCCCT
>JAHWJN010000083.1 GCA_019348395.1 Chloroflexota bacterium | reverse complement strand
CTCCGGAGAGATCCGGCTGAACGGGGAAGACCTGCTCTACCTGAGTCCGGAGGAGATGCGGCGGCGGCGCTGGAAGGACATCGCCATGGTCTTCCAGGGCGCGATGAACTCCTGGAATCCGGTGTACCGGGTCGGCGACCAGATCCGCGAGACGCTCGACACCCACTACCGCGGCGTCATGGGCTACGCGGAGCAGCGCCAGCACATGGAGAAGCTGTTCTCCTCGGTGGGTCTGCCGCCCGCCATGCTCGACCGCTATCCCCACGAGTTCTCCGGCGGGATGCGGCAGCGTGCCGTGATCGCCATGGCCCTGGCCTGCAGCCCGGAGCTGATCATCGCCGACGAGCCGACGACCGCCCTGGACGTGATCGTCCAGGACCAGATCCTCAAGGAGCTCAAGCGGATCCAGGCCGAGATGGGGATGTCGATCATCTACATCTCACACGACATCGCCGTCATCGCGGAGGTCAGCGACTCGCTTGGCGTCATGTACGCCGGCAAGCTTGTCGAGTACGGGCCGACGACGCAGGTCTTCAAGCGGCCTCGGCACCCGTATGCCTACCTGCTCCTGCGCTCGACGCCGTCGATCACCGGTCCGCGGCGGCAGCTCGCCCCGCTCGAGGGCGAGCCGCCCGATTTGCTCCAGCCGCCGACCGGCTGCCGCTTCCACCCGCGCTGCCCGTTCGCCACGGACCAGTGCGTCACCGAGGAGCCGCCGCTGGAGGAGATCGGGGGCGGTCACCGCGTGGCGTGCTGGCACCATGAAGAGGTCCCGGAGCTCGAGGGGGCGCTGCAGCGATGACCGCGCAGATCGGCACGCCGCCGGTGCGGCACAGCGGTGGCACGCCGCTGCTCGAGATCGTGGACCTGGAACAGCGATTTCCGATCTCGCGCGGGCTGTTCCGCGCGCCGGTGGACTTCGTGCACGCCGTGGACGGGATCAGCTTCGAGATCGCGCAGGGCGAGAGCCTGGGCCTTGTCGGCGAATCGGGCTGCGGCAAGTCGACCACCGGCCGGATGCTCGTCAAGCTCATGGAGCCGACGAGCGGCAGCATCATGTTCCGCGACGGCGATTACGAGCGTGACGTCGCGAACGTCACCGGCTCGGAGGTGAAGCAGTTCCGGCGTCGGGTCCAGATGATCTTCCAGGACCCGTATGAGTCGATGAACCCGCGGCGGACGATCTTCGACACGATCTCCGAGCCGCTGGCGGTCCAGAAGGTCGGCACCGTCCCCGAGCGCGAGGAGCGGGTGCTCGAGCTGCTGCGCCTGGTGGGGCTCACCCCGCCGGAGAACTTCCTGTTCCGCTACCCGCACGAGCTGTCCGGCGGGCAGCGGCAGCGCGTTGCGGTGGCGCGGGCGCTCGTCATGAACCCGAGCTTCGTCGTCGCCGACGAGCCGACCTCCATGCTCGACGTCAGCATCCGGATCTCGATCATGGAGCTGATGACGAAGCTCGCGCGCGAGCTCGGCGTCTCCTACCTGTACATCACACACGATCTCGCAGTGGCGCGCTACATGTGCGAGCGGATCGCAGTGATGTACCTGGGCAAGATCGTCGAGATCGGACCGACCGAGGAGATCCTCAACAACCCGAGGCACCCGTACACCAAGGCACTGCTCTCGGCGGTGCCGGTCCCGGATCCGTCGATCAGGCGCACCCCGGTCGAGATCAAGGGCGGCATCAGCAAGGCGATCAACCCACCGCCGGAGTGCCGCTTCATCGAGCGCTGTCCGTTCGCGGCCGAGGTGTGCCGGACGAACCCGCACCCACCGCTCGAGCAGCAGGGTGACCGCCATTTCGTGGCCTGCTATCGGGCCAGTGAGATCGCGGACATCAACCCGCTGAAGCAGATCGAGGAGTCGATGGAGGCCGCGCGGCCCGCCGCCGGGTAGCCGATCGTCTCCTCCCCATCGGTCTAGACTCGACGCTACCGATGGCCGACCGAAGACCGCTGCTCATGCTCATCGATGGGCCCAGCCTCGTGTACCGAGGCTATTTCGCGCTGCCGCCGCTCACCATGTCGGACGGCACGCTGGTGAACGCGGTCTTCGGCTTCCTCCAGATCGTCCTGCGCGGGATGCAGGACGTGAAGCCGGACTACGCGATGGTCAGCTTCGACGTCGGGAAGCCGCAGTTCCGCTTCGACGCCCACCCGGAGTACAAGGCGGGGCGCCCCTCCATGCCGGACGACCTGCGGTCCCAGTTCCCGATCGTGCGCGAGCTCACGGCGATGATGGGCATGCCCGTGCGCGAGCTCTCCGGATACGAGGCCGACGACGTGATCGGGACGCTGGCGAAGCGGGCGACGGCACAGGGCGTCGGCACCATGATCGTGTCCGGAGACCTCGACGGCCTGCAGCTCGTCGACGACCACGTGCGGCTGCTGACGACGCGCATGGGGGTCGCCTCGACCGTCATCTACGACGAGGCGAAGGTCATGGAGCGCTACGGCCTGCGACCGGACCAGATGCTGGACTACAAGGCCCTCAAGGGCGACACCTCCGACAACATCCCCGGTGTGCCCGGCGTGGGGGAGAAGACCGCGATCAGCCTCCTCCAGCAGTTCGGCACGCTCGACGGCATCTACGAGCACCTCGACGAGGTGAAGGGCAAGCTCCGTGACCGGCTGGCCGAGCACCGCGAGTCCGCCTTCATGAGTCGAGAGGTGGGCCGGATCATCACCGATCTGCCGGTGGAGCTGGACCTCGACCAGGCGCGGACCGGGCGGTACGACCGGCGTGCGGTGGCTCAGCGCCTTCGTGAGCTGGAGTTCCGCTCGCTCATCGACCGGCTGCCGGCATCGAGCATCGCGCCGACGGGGCCGGAGCCGGCGGAGCGCGAGACCACCGGCGGATTGCAGCTCAGCCTCGATCTCCTGGGCGGACGCGCGCCCGGGGACGAGGTCGGCGCTTCGTCGCGCGGCCGCCCGGACCCGCTCGCCGACCCCGGCGGCGCCATCGAGCATGTTGATCCGCGGATCGTCCGGAGCGACGCGGACCGCGCCGAGCTGGAGGTCTGGATGGCGGCCCACGAGGGGTCCCTCGGGATCGGCTTCTCCGCGGGCGACGGACGCCCCCTCGAGCGCTCGCTGTTCGGAATCGCGCTGGCCGGCAGCGACGGCTCGACGTGGTACGTGCCGTGGGCCGAGGAGCACGCGCTGCCCGCGTGGTTCGGCCGCGAGGACCGCGACCTGGTCGGGCATGACTTGAAGCAGCTGCTCGTGATGCTCGGCGCCCGGGGGCGGCCGCTCGCGGGCGCGTGCTTCGACACGCTGGTCGCGAGCTACATGGTCAACCCGGCGCTTCGCGCCCAGAGCCTGGACGATGTCGCCTCCACGCGGTTCGGCGGCGAGCTCCCGGATCGGCCGTTGTCCCCGGAGACCGGCGCGGAGGAGGTCGCCTGCGCCCGCCGCGCCGCGGCAGAGGCACTCACCGCGCTGCTCGCGCGTCCGGGGCTCGAGGCGGAGCTTACCGAGGGCGGGCTCGCGAACCTGTTCCGCGAGGTCGAGATGCCGCTCGTCCCGGTGCTGGCGCGCATGGAGCTCGCCGGGGTCCAGCTCGACCTCGGGGCGCTCGAGGCCATGCGCGAGGAGTTCGGTGCGACGCTCGCCGGCCTGGAGAGGCGGATCTACGAGCTGGTGGGGCACGAGGTCAACATCGGGTCGCCCAAGCAGCTCGAGCAGGTGCTGTTCACGGAGCTCGGACTGCCGGCGACGAAGCGGACGCGCACCGGGTACAGCACGGACGCATCGGTCCTGGAGGAGCTGCGCGACCAGCACGAGGTGATCGGCCTCATCCTCGAGCACCGGCAGGTCTCGAAGCTCAAGTCGACCTACGTCGACGCGCTGCCGGCGCTGGCGGACCCCGCCGGGCGCCTGCACACCACCTATCAGCAGGCCGTGGCCGCCACCGGACGCCTGTCGAGCACGGACCCGAATCTGCAGAACATCCCGATTCGGACCACCCTCGGCCGGCGGATACGGCGGGCGTTCGTGGCCCCGCCCGGCAGACTGCTGCTCGGCGCGGACTACTCGCAGCAGGAGCTGCGCATCCTGGCGCATGTCTCCGGCGACCCGGGGCTGCGGGCTGACTTCTCCGCGCACGAGGACATCCATCTCGCCGCCGCCGCGCGAGTGCTCGGCCTGTCGCCCGACCAGGTCGGCCCGAAGGAACGGAGCGTGGCGAAGATGATCAACTACGGGATCGCGTACGGCCTCTCCGACTTCGGCCTCGCCGATCGACTGAAGATTCCGCGCGAGGAGGCGCACCGGTTCATCGCCGACTACTTCGCCGCCTACGAGGGCATCCGGCGCTACACCGTCGAGATGAAGATCCTGGCGCGGGACCAGGGGTTCGTGACGACGCTGCTCGGCAGGCGCCGGTACCTGCCGGAGCTCTCGGCACGGAACGGGGCGCTGCGCGCGGCCGGGGAACGGATGGCGATCAACATGCCGATCCAGGGGACCGCCGCCGATGGGATGAAGATCGCCATGGTCCGCCTCGATGCGGCGCTCCGGGAGCGCGGCCTCCAGTCGCGCATGCTGCTCCAGGTTCACGACGAGCTGGTGTTCGAGACGGACGAGGACGAGCTGCCGCAGCTGGCGAGCCTGGCCACCGAGATCATGGAGTCGGCGCTGCCGCTGGACGTTCCGCTCGAGGTGGACCTCAAGGTGGGGGCCAACTGGGAGCAGATGGACCGATACGAGCGCTCCGCCGACGGCGGCTGGCGGCGGATCCAGAAGTCGACGGTCGAGGTCGCGCGCCAGGAAGCCGAGGAAGCGGTCGCGGCCGAGCTCCTTTCCTGACCCTGTGGCGGCGGACGCCGTGGACGCGGCGACCGCCGGTCGGGCACACTCCACCTGTGCCGGAGCTGCCCGAGGTCGAGACCGTCGCCAGGGACCTGCAGCGCTGGGTGGCGGGCGCCACGATCACCGGCGCGACGGTGAGATGGGGCCGCACGATTCGGCACCCGCAGCCCGCGGAGCGGTTCAGTGCCGAGGTGGAAGGCGCCACCATCGACCGGGTGAGCCGTCGCGCCAAGACGGTGCTGATCCACCTTGTCGACGGGCGCGTCATGACCGTCGCGCTGCGGATGACCGGCGCCCTCATCGTGGCGCCACCGGACACGACGCCCGATCCGTACGCGCGGGTCGTGTTCTCGCTGGCCGACGGTCGCGAGCTGCGCTACCGCGACGTCCGCAAGTTCGGCCGCATCGGACTCTGGCCCGGCGGCGGGCTGCGCAGTGTCGGCGCGGGTCGTCGTCCGCGGTCCAGGGGAGTGGCCGAGATGCCGGGCCGCTATCGCATCGGCGAGGTCTTCGCCGCCCACGGCCCGGAGCCGCTGAGCCGCTCGTTCACGGTCGAGCGCTTCGTCGAGCGCCTGGCGCGTCGGTCGGCGCGCCTGAAGACGCTGCTGCTGGACCAGTCGTTCATTGCGGGGGTGGGCAACATCTACGCCGACGAGGCCCTGTGGCGGGCACGCCTTCATCCGCTGCGCGCGGCGGACACGCTGACGCCCGACGAGGCGCGACGGCTGCACCGGTCGGTGCGTCGTGTCCTGCGCGAGGGCATCGCGAACCGCGGCGCCAGCTTCAGCGACTACGTCGACGCACGGGGGGACGAGGGTCAGAACCAGGAGCGGCTGGCGGTCTATCGACGCACGGACCAGCCGTGCCACCGCTGCGGGCGCCCCGTCCGGCGCATCGTGGTCGGTCAGCGGAGCACCCACTTCTGTCCGCGCTGCCAGCCCGAGCCGGTAGCATCGGTCGCGACATGAAGGTGATCGGGCTGACCGGCAACATCGGCTGCGGCAAGAGCACCGTCGCCGGCATGCTGCGGGAGCTCGGCGTGGCCACGATCGACGCGGACGCGATCGCCAGGGAGATCCGTCACAACGACGCGGATGCGCGGGCAGCGATCCAGCGTCGCTTCGGCACCTACGAGGCGGCCGAGCTGGCGAGGGTCGTCTTCAGCGATGCCGACGCCCTGCGCGACCTCGAGGACATCCTGCATCCGCGGGTGCGCGGCGCGGTGCGCGCGCGCCTCGCCGAGCTGGCGCAGTCCGGCGAGCAGGTCACGGTCGTGGAGGTCATCAAGCTGATCGAGTCGCCGCTC
>JAHWJN010000082.1 GCA_019348395.1 Chloroflexota bacterium | reverse complement strand
CACCTCCTCGGCGTTGGCGCTGAACTCGCGGAGCTGCTGTGCCTGGGTGGCGGCCAGCTGAGCGCGATACGCATCGGCCAGCTGCCAGAGGCGCTGGGCGGCGAGGGTCTCCTGCTGGGTCGGCGGCAGGCCGGCCTGCCAGTCCTCGTCATCGGTGCCGACCAGCTCCTCCTGGCGCTGGAGCTCGTCGGCTGCGACGAGGTGAGCCGGCGCGTCGCGGGCCGCCTCGATCAGCCAGGCGAAGATGTCGGCGGGGTTGTAGAGCTCCACCAGCTCGCTGATGGACTCGACGATCTGCTCCTGGTCGTACCACTCGCTGTCGGCCGGGTCCTGGTAGGTCAGGCGCGTGGTCCAGGTGTCGTCCACGGGGTGGTAGAGCAGGTAGTCCTGGTCGTCGTCGACCAGCTTGATCGGGCCCAGCTCGCGGAACCGATCCCGGTTGCTCTCCAGGAAGCGACGGATCTGCTCGGTGGCCTCGTACAGGAAGTCACGGCGCTCCAGCTCGGCCTCGGCGGCGAGCTCGCGGAGCGCGGTGAGGCGTGGCGATCCGCTCGGGCCCTTCACGGCTTGTACACGAAATCCGGCCCCATTCGCTCCCGCAGGAAGATCGTGTGCTTCGAGTCGAAGACGGATTCGGCCACGCGATGTCCGAAGCCGCGCATGCCCGGATCGGCGTACAGCTCGTCGAGCACGGCATAGTTCGGCAGGTCGAGGATCACGACGTTGTTCCAGGTCGACCCCTCGGTCACGTTGAACCAGCCGACGAACCGGATGCCGTACTTCTCTTCCGTCTTGCGGGCCTGCCTCGGGAAGAGGTGGCGCATGCCGCGCTTGAACATCGTGTCGCGGCCCTTGCGGACGTTGAAGAAGGTGACCATCAGGGGCACGGACGCATCATTCCTTGTTCAGCCTGTTGTTCAGGATCGCCGCAAAGGCAAGCCCCGCCGCGAGCCCGACGGCGATGCCGATGCCCATGTTGCCCAACGCCACGCCCACCGCGACGCCGATTCCGACCCCGATCGCCACCGACGGACCCAGGGCGCTGCCCGGCTTCCTATTCGTCATCGGGCGCCCGGTCGGGCTCGGTGGTGATCACCCGCGTCGGCGGCTTGGTGACCCCGGCCCGCCGCCCCCGTCCGCGCCGCCGATCGGCGAAGAAGACGCGGAGCAGGAAGACGCTGGTCATGCTCACGAAGAACAGGAGCACCAGGTCGATGACGAGCAGTGTGACGAGGAGCCACACCGGCCAGTTGAAGGCGAACAGGCCGACGGGGATGAGCAGCAGGATGACCGCGAACAGGACGGCCTGGGTAACGAAGCAGCCGAAGCCCGGCCCCTCGTTCGGATCGAGGTCCTCGTTGTAGCGAATCGACACGCCATTCCTCGGGCAGGTCCACGACGGGGTGTGGCGCTCCGCATGGTCCCATATCGAACGCGGCCACGTCGTCAGCGCCGATACGTCACGCGGCCGCTCGCCACCGTCATGCGCACGACCCCCGGCAGCTCCATGCCCAGCAGCGGCGTATTGCTCGAGGCCGATCCGAGCGCCCCCGGCTCCACCTGCCATCGGGCCCGCGGGTCGAACAGGACCAGGTCCGCGGTGGCCCCAGGCGGCAGGCCGCGCCGCTCCCCGATGATCTCCGCCGGCGCCGTCGAGAGTGCCTCGACCAGGCGACGCAGGCTCAGGCGTCCGGCTTCGACCGCCGCCAGGCCGAGCGAGAGGGCCGTCTCGAGCCCGACGAGCCCCGGCGCCGCCTCGCCGAACGGTACGGCCTTGCGATGTGACGGGTGCGGCGCGTGATCGGTGGCGATTGCGTCGACGGTGCCGTCCTCGATCGCCGCCAGCAGGGCCAGCGCGTCCTCGCGGGTCGCCAGGGGCGGGTTCACCCGCGTCGCCGCGTCGTAGGGCTCGCCGGTCGTCCCCACAAGGCTGGTCTCCTCCCACGCGAAGCGCCGTGATCCCCCGACCCACGCATCGGTCATGGAGAAATGGTGCGGAGTGACATCGCAGGTGACCCGCGTGCCACGCGCCCGCGCGCGCCGGACGGCGCTGATGGCCGCCGCCGTCGACAGGTGGGTGAGGTGGATTCGCCCGCCCGCGGCCTCCGCCAGGGCGAGGTCCCGCTCCACCATTCGTTCCTCGGCCTCGGGTGGCCAGGCCGGCAGACCGAGCCGTGTCGCCGTCGGACCGACCCGCATGACGCCGCCCCCTGCCGCCTCGCCGTCCTCCGCGTGCTCGATGAGCGGCAGGTCCAACGGCGCCAGCCGCTTGAGGATCTCCCGCACGACCCTCTCGGATGGGACGCCCGTCCCGTCATCGGAGACGCCGACGACTCCGGACGTGGCCAGCGCCTCGAGCTCCGTCGGGACGTGGCCTGCGCGGCCGCGCGTGGCCGCGGCGATGACCCGCACCCGGCACGCCGCGTCGGCGGCCCGTGCCAGCAGGGCCGCAACAGCGGCCGATTCGTCCAGCGGGGGGTCGGTGTTCGGCATGGCACAGACCGTCGTGTACCCGCCGCGCGCCGCCGCGCGTGTTCCCGACGCGACCGTCTCCCCCTCGGTGCCGGGCTCGCGAAGGTGAGTGTGGAGGTCACAGAACCCGGGTGCGACCACCAGGCCGCTGGCATCGATTCGCTCGAGGTCATCGGCCGGGAGGTCCACGATCACCCCGTCCCGGACGGCGATGTCGCGCAGCTCGTCGATGCCGGTCGCGGGATCGACGACGCGGGCGCCGGCGAGCAGGAACGAGGCGGGGGGATCGGTCAGGCGGCCGAACCCGCGCGCGATCATGCCGCCCCGGCGAATGCGGCTAGGACCGCCATGCGGATCGGCACTCCGTTCTCGACCTGGCGACCGATCAGGCTGCGAGGGCCATCGGCGAGCTCGGCGGTGATCTCGCAGCCCTCGTTCGTTGGGCCCGGATGCAGGATCGGCGCGCCGCGGTTCGCCAGGCCCATGCGGTCCTCGTCGAGACGCCAGTCGCGGACATAGTCGGCGAGCGCCGGTCCGTCCGCGCCGGCGTCACGCTCCAGCTGGACCCGCAGCGCCATCAGCGCGTCGGCCCCGACCAGTGCGCGCTCCAGCGACGTGGCCACGTCGACGCCCGGCCAGGCTTCGAAGCCGGCGACCCAGGCCGGTGGTCCGGCGACGCGCACCGTGGCGCCCACGGCCGAGAGCGCGTGAATGTTCGAGCGGGCGACGCGCGAATGCGCCACGTCGCCGACGATCGCGACCGTCCGCCCCTGGAGCGACCCGAGGGCCTCGCGCAGTGTGAGCAGATCGATCAGGGCCTGCGTCGGATGTGCGTGCGAGCCGTCACCTGCGTTCACCACCCGCAGGCCGCTCCGGCCCGCGACGAGGTTCGGCGCGCCGGCCGAGCCGTGACGGATGACGAGCATGGTGACCCCCGTCCGCTCCAGCGTCCGGACGGTGTCCACCAGCGACTCGCCCTTGCGAACGCTGCTGGCCTCCACGGCGAGGTCGACCGTGGTGGCGCCGAGCGCCTTCGCCGCGAGCTCGAAGCTCACCCGGGTGCGGGTCGAGGGCTCGAAGAAGGCGAGTGCCACGGTCTCAGCTTCGAGCAGGGACCGATGCCGCCGCTCCGCACGAGCGGCCCGCATCTCCACCGCATGGTCGCAGAGCTCTTCGAGCTGGCCGGCGGACAGGCCCTCCACGTCCAGCAGGTGACGGCCGAACCGGGAGGCGACCGCGACGTCGAGCATCTATGCCGCCTCCTCCGGCCGCTCGATCACGACCTCGTCGACCTCGTCGGTCTCAACGAGGCGAACGTGGACCAGCTCGCCGGAACTGGTCGGCAGATTCTTGCCGACGAAGTCCGGCCGGATCGGCAGCTCCCGGTGCCCTCGGTCGACCAGCGTGGCGAGCCGCACTGCGCGGGGGCGGCCGTGATCGGTGAGGGCATCGAGCGCGGCGCGCACGGTGCGGCCCGTGTAGAGGACGTCGTCGACGAGAACGACGGTCCGGGCGCTGACCTCGGCCTCCAGGTCCGAGCGCTTCACGATCGGCGCATGCGCCATCCGGGTCAGGTCGTCGCGGTAGTAGGTGATGTCGAGGGAGCCGACCGGTACGGCGCTGCCCTCGTGCTGCTCGATGAGGGCCGCGAGCCGCTGGGCGATCGGGACTCCCCGGCTGCGGATGCCCACGAGGACGAGGTCGTCGATCCCGCCGTGTCGCTCCACGATCTCGTGGGCGATCCGGGTGAGGGCACGTCGCAGCTCGTCGGCGCCGAGGACTCGGCGTTCGCTCATCGTCTCTCCTTGGCGGCCTCGCCGGACCGCGTTAAAGGGCTCGCGTCAGAGGATACCCGATGGGTCAGGGGCGATCGGCGCCAGGCTGCGGGAAGAGGGCCGGGCCCCACCAGTTGGTGTCCTGCTCGCCGCGGATGACTCGTACCACGTCGGCCTCGTCGCCGAACCGCCGTTCGACCAGGAGCAGGTCCGCCTCGGGCGGATCCATGGTCCCGCCCAGCGGACGGGCGACGGTGAGGACGAGGTGCTCGCCGGTCGGAGACAGCTTGACGTCGACCACGGCCCAGTCCTCGGGGACATCGGCGACGTCGATCGCCTGTCCGCGTGTCATGCCTCGCTCGTCGGTCGCGCGGCTGAAGTAGACACGGCGTGGATCGGGATAGTCCGGCTCGTTCGCGCCGCTCTGTGGGGCGCCGGTCCAGCGCGCATCCCAGATGGCATAGGTGTCGCCGTCCGGGCCCCAGGTGATGGACGCCGATGCGAACCCGTCGCGCCCGACGGCCAGGTCGCGGAACACCGCCCGCTCGCTGCTCTCGTCGAAGCGCACGACCTCGCTCTCCCAGATGTGGTCGGCCAGGTACGGCTGCCCCCCGATCGTGAATTGCCAGGAGCCGTCGCCGGCGCGCTCCATGGTGCCGTTCCAGTAGATGGCGAACCGACCGCTCGCGTTCAGGAGCGGCTGAAAGACTCCTTCGGCCGTCGCCATCGCATCCTCGCTCGGATCGCCGGGCGCTCCCTGGCCTCCGGCGTCCACATGGAAGTCGTGCAGGTGGCTCACCGGCTGGTCGCCCGCGGTGCTGACCCAGAGCATTGCAGAGGACGTGTCGCCGCCGGGAATCCAGCTGGCCGCATAGGCGTTGCCGGTGTCGGTCAGCTGTCGGGACTCGCCGGTCCCCGGCTCGAACAGCCAGGCGTCGGTGTCACCGGTCTCCGGGTCCGTCAGCGTGTAGGCGAGGTAGACGCCGCGCGGCGTGGACCAGAAGAGCTGCTCGCCGAAGGGATCGCCCGCCACCGATTCACCGAGGATCACGGTCTCGCCGACGGCCACCGGCGAGTCGATCGGCGGCAGCGCGTCAGGGTCGTCGGACGGCTCACCCTCGCCGATGCGGGTGGCACGGACCTCGTGCAGGCCGCTCTCGCCCACGCGCACGACGTAGGCCACCCACTGGCCGTCAGGCGAGAGCTCCGCGGCGATCGGCGGGCCCGGCGCGGTCGAGTCCTCGGCGATGCCCTCCCCGGTCGGTCCGTCCGCGACCACCAGCGCGCGGTTGTCGAAGGGACCGGTGTGCCCGAGGTAGGCGACGGGCTCCGGCGAGGCCTCCTCTGTCGGCGCCGGCGTGGCCGTCGGCGCCGGCTCGGTGGGGGACGGTCCGGGCGTGGCCGCCCCGGGTGTCGGCGTCGGAGCCGACGGGAAGCTGGGGGTCGGCGACGGCGTCACCGAGCCGGCACTGGCCGGCGCGGGTGATGGAGTCGGAGAGGCCTCTCCGACGGGTCCGGAAGGCTGGTTGAGGAGCACGATGGCCAGCAGCGCTCCCGCAACCGCCGCCAGCCCGCCACCGATCCCGGCGAACAGGACGGCCGGACGGCGCCACCACGGGACGGCCGCGAAGCGACCCGCCTCGATGCCGCCACGCACGCGGGCATGCAGGTCGCGCGGCACCGGTACGTGGCGCAGGCCGGCGACGATTCGCCGCCCGTCGGCGAAGGCGGCGAGGGTGCCCCGGCAGGCGTCGCAGGCGTCCAGGTGTGCGTCGAGCCGGCGCCGCTCGTCGTCGCCGAGCTCGCCGGCGAGCGATGCGCTGATGAGCTCCTCGAACTCGGGATGGGGGGAGCGCGGACCGGTCATCGGGCGAAGCCCTCCGCCGCAAGGGCACGCCGCATCTCACCGCGGGCCCGGCACAGCAGCGTGCGGACGGCGGCGTACGACAGGTCCATGATCTCGCCGATCTGCATGGCGCTCATATCCTCGAGGTCGCTGAGCAGGAGGCACTGGCGGT
>JAHWJN010000081.1 GCA_019348395.1 Chloroflexota bacterium | reverse complement strand
GGCGACCTCGAGCATCCCGACGAGCTGCGGGTCGACCTCGACCCGGGGCCGGGCGTGCCGTGGTCGGATGTCCGTTCCGTGGCGCTCGTCGTTCGCGAGGTGCTCGAGGGGCTCGGCTACGTCGGGTGGCCCAAGACGTCGGGCTCGCGCGGGATCCACGTCTACGTGCGCATCGAGCCGCGCTGGGCATTCGGGGAGGTGCGCCGAGCCGCCCTGGCGCTCGCCCGCGAGGTCGAGCGGCGCGCACCGAAGCTGGCCACGTCCCGGTGGTGGAAGGAGGAACGCCACGGCGTCTTCCTCGACTACAACCAGAACGCCAAGGACCGGACCGTGGCATCGGTGTATTCGGTGCGTCCGCGGCCCGAGGCCACCGTCAGCGCGCCGCTGACCTGGAGCGAGGTGCCCGAGGCAGAGCTGGGGGATTTCACCCTGCGCACGGTCCCGGGTCGATACGCGCAGCTCGGGGACGTGGGGGCCGGCATCGACGACGTCGCGTACTCGCTGGACCCGCTCCGCGACCTCGTCGCTCGCCATGAGGCCGAGGGCCAGGGAGACGCTCCGTGGCCGCCGCATTACGCGAAGCAGGCCGGCGAGCCGCCCCGCGTCCAACCGTCCAAGCGTCGTGCCCCGCAGGGCGCGCCGACCGATCCCACCGCACCGCGCGGCCGGGCCGGCTCGGTGGCGCCGGCCAGGCCCACGGCCCCGGCCCGAAAGCCGGACGGCACGGTGTCCCCCACCGGTCGCCGCCGCTCCTCGCAGCCGCTGCTCGTCATCAGCCAGGCCGCCGACAAGGCCGATGCCCTCGCCGGCCTCGAGCGCTGGCGCTCCCGCCACCCTGACGCCGCCGAGCACGTCCGCGACCCGGAGGACCTGCTGGTGGACGCGATGCGCGGCCGGTCGACGGTGTGGTGGCGCGTGCGCGTCAACCTGCGGAACGTGCCGGAGGAGATCCGCCCCGCTGCCGAACCCCCGGACCCCGACTACGACCCCTGGTCGGAGATCACCGGCGATCGGTGACGGCCGCTTCGACCCAACCGCCGATCTCGCGGCGGAGGGTCGTCAGTGGTAGCGATCCATGGGCGAGAACCTCGTCGTGGAAGGCGCGGAGGTCGAACCGGTCGCCCATCTGCTCCGAGGTCGCGGCGCGTGCCCGCTCGATCTCGCGCTGGCCGAGCTTGTACGAGAGCGCCTGGCCGGGCCAGACGGTGTAGCGGTCGACCTCGATCTCCGCGTCCACCTGGGGCAGCGAGCCGCGCTCCCGCATGAAGTCGATCGCCCGGTCGCGCGACCAGCCCATGGCGTGCAGGCCCGAGTCGACGACCAGCCGGGCCGCCCGGAACGACTGCGCCTCGAGCATGCCGAAGCGCTCCTGCTCGTTCGCGTACAGCCCCATCTCGTCGGCAAGCCGCTCGGTGTACAGGCCCCAGCCCTCGGCGTAGGCCGCACCGGCCATGCGCGAGCCGAGGGTACGGAAGGCGGGCAGACCGGCCAGCTCCATCTCGATCCCGATCTGGAAGTGATGTCCCGGGGTCGCCTCGTGGAACGTGATCGCGGCGATCCGGTGGAGCTGTCGATCGGCCGGCTGGTAGGTGTTGATGTAGTACTGGCCCGGCCGCGCGCCGTCGAGTGACTGCGGCATGTAGAAGGCCGGCGGCGCCTCTCGCTCGCGGTAGGCCTCCACCGCCTTCACCACGCAGTTCGTGCGCGGCAACCGACCGAAGTAGGTCGGCGCCGCCGCGTAGGCGCGATCGGTCTGGGCCTGCGCCAGGCGGACGATGGCGGACGGATCGTCGGTGTGGTTCTCGGAATCCTCCGCGAGGGCGGTGCGCATCGCCTGACGGTCCGCGTGACCCAAGCGTCGGGCGATCTCGTCCTTCTCGACCTCGATCGACTCCAGGTCGGCCAGGCCGAATGCGTGCACCTCATCGGCGGTCGGGTCGATGGTGGTGTGGATTCGGATCGCGAGCCGGTAGGCCGCCTCCCCGCCCGGGGTGGCGCCCAGCCCCGGCTGCTGCCGCGCATGCGGCTCGTACTCGTCGCGCAGGTAGGCGTGCAGGCGGCGCAGGGCAGCGTAGATGTGCTCCTCCACCGCGGCGGCGATCGGACCGCGATCGCCATCGTCACCGACGTTCACCATGCTCGTGGCGGGGTGGTCGGCCGGCGTCATCTCGAGCAGCCGCTCGATCTGCTCGATGGCGCGCCGGACCGGCACGGCGGCCGCCGTCCGCCCATCCGCCACGCCCTCGGCCAGCGTCCCGACGTACTGCTCGATCATCTCGGGGTATGACCGCCAGCGGGTCAGCAGCCGCTCCATGCGGTCCGGGGTGTCGGCCGGCTGGTACTGCGCCATCTGGGCCGGCCACACCTGCGGCCCCGACATGTGGTCGACGGCGAGCTGGTACTGCTTCTGCTCGAGGGCGGCCAGGTGGTTCTCGGCCACCACGATCATCAGGTCGCGGGTGATGATCTGCTCGGGGTCGAGGCCCTCGGTCGGTATGGCCTTCGCCTCTGCCAGCGTGGATCGGTGGGCCGCCTCGTCGGCGGCTCGTCCGTCCGCCCCGAGATCCGGCCAGCGGTCGTTGTGGCGCTCGTCGCCGAGCAGCGTCGCCCACGTCGTGTCGCGCTCCAGGACCCCCTCCCAGAACCGATCGGCAAGGTCGTTGACGGTGGCGTTCGGATCACGGGCGACGGTCACGGGCACAACTCCGGTATGGGCGTGGAGCAGCAGGCGCTGCGAGTCTAGCCCCGATGTGTCTCCCGGGCGAACAGGTCCGCGAGCAGCGCGGGAGGTGTCTCCGCCAGCTGGTCGTAGCGACAGTCGGCCGGAGCCCGATCCGGCCGCCAGCGGCGAAACGTGGCCGCATGCCGAAACCGGTCCCCCTGCAGATGGTCGAAGCCGACCTCGCAGACGAGCTCGGGGCGAACCGGCTCCCAGCTCAGGTCCTTGCCCCGGTTCCACCGCGAGGTGGCGCCCGGCAGACGACGGCCCTCTCCGGCGGCCGCCGCCTCCGCCAGGGCCCAGTCGCGCCACGGGTGGTCGTCGAGGCCGCCCCGGCGGTACGGCTCCAGGAACTCGACGAGCTCGGCGCGCTTCGCCATCGTGAACGAGGAGGTGACGCCCACGTGCTGCAGTCGACCCTCGGCGTTCCACAGACCCAGCAGGAGCGACCCGACCAGCGTACCGGGGCCGTTCTTGTGCCAGCGGAAGCCGGCCACCACGCAGTCGGCGGTGCGAGCGTGCTTGATCTTGGCCATGGTGCGCTTCCCGGGCGCATACGGGTCGCTCGCCCGCTTGCCCATGACCCCGTCGAGGCCGGCCCCCTCGAAGGCGTCGAACCAGTGGCGAGCCGTCGCGGGATCGGTGGTGGACGGCGTGAGATGGACCGATGTCGGAGGATCGTCCAGGAGGCGCTGCAACCGCTCACGCCGCTCGGCGAAGGGCGACTCGCGGAGGTCGTCATCGCCATCGGCCAGGCAGTCGAACGCGACGAACGAGGCCGGCGACCCTTCGGCGAGCATCCGCACCCGGCTCTCGGCGGGGTGAATCCGCAGCAGCAGGGCGTCGAAGTCGAGCCCGCCATCGGGATCGGCGATGACGACCTCGCCGTCGAGCACGAAGCGGGCATCGGCCCCACACACGGCCCTCAGCGGGTCGAGGATCTCCGGGAAATAGCGGTTCAGCGGCTTGCGGTCCCGGGACTGGACGTACACCTCGGTGCCGTCGCGGAAGACGAGCGCGCGAAAGCCGTCCCACTTCGGCTCGTAGATCCAGCCGTCGTCGGTCGGGATGTCCGGCGTCGGCTTGGCGAGCATCGGCTCGATCGGAGGCTCGATCGGGAAGGCCATCGGGCGATGATGGCATCATCGCCACGGATGCGTGATCTCGGGCAGCGTCTGCTCATCGGGCTCGGCGCCGGCGCGGCGGTGCTCATGGCGATCGGCTACGCCTTCATCGCGGGCAACCTCGCCGCCCCGCTCGGTGGGGATCTCGGCACCTTCGAGATTCCCGGCCCGGCTCCCGCGACCGCCGCTGTCCTCCTCGACGATGGACGGCCGGCGTTCGTGGTGGCGACGCGGAGTGACGTCGCGGTCGTCGACGCGCGAGCGCCGGTCGCGGCCGGGGTGCCGGGGCGACTGGTCACCTGGTGCGACCTCGATCCGGCGGGCATCTTCGTGGACCCGCTCGACGGCACCACCTGGGAGTGGGATGGCGCCCTGAGGAGCGGCCAGGGAACGGACGGCCTGGTCCGGTACAGGGTCCGATCCAGCTCGGAGGACGCGACCATCGTGGTGGGCTCGGAGGGGCACAGCGCCGGGGTGACGAGCGGCGAGCGGGTCGCGCCGGACTGTCCCGCCGACACGTGGGTCTCGCACCGGCCATCCGAGGGGGAGGTCTTCGATCCCTCCGTGGCCGCCGACGAAGAGCCCCCGGGGTGGGTCTGGCTGGAGGGAACGCTCGTGGCCGATGGCGACGGCGTGCGCCTGTGTGACGGGCTCGGGGGCGGATGTGCCACGTGGGCGAGCGTCGCTGGAATCGATCCTGCGCAGGTGCCGGTGCCGGCACCTGCCGGCCACTTCCTCGGTCGCGTGCGGGACGGCGCGATCGTCGACCTCCAATTCGTCCCCGCTGCAGGAGGCTCCCGGTGAGCGTCACGATCCAGTTCCTCGGCGCGGCCGGTTGCGTGACCGGTTCGCAGTTCCTCGTCTCTACCGACCGCGCGAAGGTGCTCGTCGACTGCGGCATGTTCCAGGGCTCCCCCGAGGAGGTGGAGCGCAACCATCTGCCGTTCGCCCACGAGCCCGATCAGCTCGACGCGCTGATCCTGACCCACGCGCATCTCGACCACTGCGGCCGCACGCCGGCGCTCGTCAAGGCGGGATTCCGCGGCCCGATCCATGCAACCCGGGCCACGGTCGACCTCGCCGAGATCGTGCTGCGCGACTCGGCCAAGCTCCAGGTCGAGTTCGCCGAACGCTGGAACCGTCATCACGCCGGCGAGGCTGAGTCCGAGGCGGTGGCCGAGGAGACCGATGACGAGTCGCTGCCCGAGCGACTGCGAACGGCCGAGCCGGAGGGCCGCACCGAGACACGGCGACCGCTCTACGACGAGAAGGACGTCGACCAGACCATGCAGCAGGCTCGTGGTTGCGACTACGGCGACGAAGTCGAGGTGGCGGATGGCATCACCGCCGTGCTCCACGACGCCGGACACATCCTCGGCTCGGCCATCGTCGAACTGCGGGTCCGCGACGGCGACCAGCAGCGGACGATCGTCTTCTCGGGTGACCTCGGGCGAGACGACTCGCCCATCCTGCGCGACCCCACCCCGATCAGCCATGCCGACGCGGTGGTGGTGGAGTCGACCTACGGCAACCGCGAGCACGCCGACCACGACGCCGCCATCGACGAGCTGGTGAGCGCGATCCGCGAAGTCAGTGACGACGAGGGAGTCCTGCTCGTTCCGGCCTTCGCCATCGGCCGCACGCAGGAGGTGATCTGGGTCCTCGACCACCTCGTCCGCGAGGAGCGCATTCCTCGACTGCCGCTCTTCCTCGACTCGCCGATGGCATCGCGCGCCACCGACGTCTACCACGATCACCCCGAGATCTACGACGCGGAGACGAAGGAGCTGATCGCGTCGGATGAGTCGCCGCTCGAGTATCCGGGGCAGGAGTTCACCGACTCGGTCGAGCAGTCGAAGGCGATCCGCACGGCGACGCGCCCGATCATGGTCGTCGCCGCGTCGGGCATGCTGACCGGTGGTCGGATCATGCACCACCTCAAGGACTTCCTGCCCGATCCGAAGTGCACCATCCTGTTCATCGGCTACCAAGCGGAGGGGACGCTCGGGCGGCACTTGCAGAACGGCGGGAAGACCGCCCGCATCGACGGCCAGGAGTTCCCGATCCGCTGCCGAGTGCGGTCGATCTCCGGCTTCTCCGCGCACGCCGACCAGCACGAGCTGGAAGCGTGGCTCAGGCACTTCGGAGGGACCGGCAGCCGGCCGAACGGGCGGCCCAAGCGCGTATTCATCGTCCATGGCGATCCGGATGCGGCGGAGGCGTTCGCCACGCGGATCCGGGACGACCTCGGCATGGAGCCGCACATCCCGAAGCATCGGGAGCGCGTCTCGCTCGACTGACGCGTAGGATCGGTCGATGGATCGATCCGCACACCCGGTCATCGGGTTCCTCACCGACTTCGGCCTCGACGGCGCCGCGGCCACCTGCCGCGGCGTGATGCTCGGCATCTGCCCCGACGCGCAGATCGTCG
>JAHWJN010000080.1 GCA_019348395.1 Chloroflexota bacterium | reverse complement strand
GAGCCCGAGCGGGATGTCGAAGTCGTTGACCGTGCGCAGGTAGGACGTGCCGGCCAGGCCGGCGGCGGCGAACGAGGCGGCGACCAGCAGTGCGGCCGGGATCATCAGCACGCCCAGCGGCGACAGGATGAGCCCCATGACCAGCATGAGCACGAACATGACGACGGCGTACAGCGTTGCGCGCATGAGGGCCCACAGCAGCTCGCCGATGGCGATCTCGGTGATGCCCATCGGCGTGGCGAGGACGCCGTCGTACGTCTTGGCGTAGTTCAGCTTGAAGAAGACGTTGAAGATCGTCTCGAATACCGCGCCGTTCATCGCCGCCGACGCGACCAGGGCCGGTGCGACGAACGCGGCGTAGCTCAGGACGCGTCCGTCGGGCAGTTCGACGGTCTCGATGATCGCGCCCAGCCCGAGGCCGATGCCGAGCAGGTAGAACACCGGCTCGAAGGCGCCGGACACGATGATCATCCACTGGTGGCGATAGACCAGGATGTTGCGCTCGACCAGGCGGCGGGCACGCCAGACCCGCGCCCAGGCGGTGGCGAGGGGACCCGGGAGGGACGAGCGCGGTGCGTCGGCGCGGGCCAGCGTGGTCATCGGCTCACCCGGCCATCCGCCGGTGCAGGTTGCGGTCGGCCAGCGTCACGCCGATGGCGAGCATGGCGAGCAGGTACCCCAGGTGGATCGGGGCGCCTGCCAGGTTGAGGTCGTCCAGCACGAGCCCGCGGATGAGCTGCACCCCGTGGAACAGTGGCGTGAGCCAGGCGATCCACTCGATCGCATCGGGCAGACGCGAGAGCGGGAAGAACGTGCCGCTGAACAGGAACAGCGGCATGATCACGAACCGGAAGAGCGCGCTGAACCCGACGTCGTTGCGCTGCGTCGCCGTGAACGCGATGAGGCACGAGCTGAAGGCGATGCCGATGAGCGCCGCCACCGGCACCGCCAGGATGGCCGCAGGGGTCCGGGTGATGCCGAAGACGGTGAGGACCACGAGGAAGACGGTCGCCAGGGTCCCGATCCGGAATGCCACCCAGAACAGCTCACCGATGACGAGGCTGCGCGTGCCGAGAGGCGTCGAGAGCATCGCCTCGTAGTTCCGCCCCCACATGATCTTGTTCATGATCGGGTAGGTGGATTCGAAGGTCGACGTCTGCATCGCCATGGCCGCCAGCAGGCCGGGGCCGAGCCAGTCGATGTAGGGGAAGCCCCCGAAGGCATCCAGCGCGTCGGCGCTGAGCAGTGTGCCGATCCCGATGCCCATGGCGGTCAGGAAGAAGAACGGCTGCAGGAATCCGAAGGCCAGGCTGCGGTGCCAGAGGCGCCGATAGACGAGCCAGTTGCGCTGCCAGACGCGGCCGGAGGCGGCGAGGACGGTCACTGGTCCGTCACTCGATCAGGGAACGGCCGGTCAGGCTCAGGAAGACGTCCTCCAGGCTGGAGCGGCGGACCAGGGCACTCTCGACCGGGATGCTGAGGGCGTGGACCTGCTCGAGGGCCCGCTCACCGTCCGCGGTGTAGAGCAGCAGCCGGTCCGGCAGTTGCTCGACGCGGTCGGCCAGTCCCTCCAGCCTTCCGTCCAGGTTGGCTCGGACCGTATCGGTGAAGCGGAGCTCGAGCACCTCCTTGGTGGCGTGCTCGTCGATGAGCTGGCGCGGCGAGCCCTCCGCCACGATCTTCGCCTTGTCCATGACCACGAGGTGGTCGCACAGCTGCTCGGCCTCGTCCATGTAGTGGGTGGTGATGATCAGCGTCCGGCCGCGGCGCTTGAGCTGGTACAGGCGCTCCCAGAGGAGGTGCCGCGCCTGCGGGTCGAGCCCGGTGGTGGGCTCATCGAGGATGACGAGGTCCGGGTCGTTGATGAGGGCGCGGGCGATCGTCAGCCGACGCTTCATGCCGCCGGACAGCGGCTCGACCTGGTCCTTCGCCCGCTCGGACAGCTGAACGAAGTCGAGCAGCTCGTCGGTCCGCTCCGCGGCCACACCGCGCGGGATGTCGAAGTACCGGGCATACATCTCGAGGTTCTCGCGGACCGTCAGCTCGGTGTCGAGGTTGTCGATCTGCGGCACCACGCCGAGCCGGGCCTTGATCTCGCGGGCCTGGGTGCGCGGATCCATGCCGATGACGCTCAGCTCGCCCTCGGTGATCGGGCTGGAGCAGGCGATCATGCGCATGGTCGAGGTCTTGCCCGCCCCGTTCGGGCCCAGGAACCCGAACGCCTTGCCGGGACGCACGTCGAAGTCGACGCCATCGACGGCGGTGAAGCCGTTCTTGTAGCGCTTCGTCAGGCCGCGCGCATGGACGAGGGACGGGTGCTGGCTCATGGGGCTCGCCATTCTAGACCGATGGTCGATCCGTTTCTCATCGGCCGACGCCCCTTCCGGTGACCGTCGTGTATCTATCAGCCGATATATCACTACAGATATATTCTGTGACGCGGGCGGACGAGAGGTATGCCGGCAGCGCAGAGCTGCACTGGCGCCGTTTACCGAGCACGCAAAATGCGATTCGGGTCCCTCCTCTGCAAATTCATGTCATGCGGTGGCCGGTATCGGCTGCTACCGTGCCATGCATGTCGGTGCGCACCGTGCTTCACCGCGGGCCGAAGGGTCGGAAGTTCGCGGCCGTGACGCTCGACTGGCCGGGCTGGAGCCGCGGAGCGAAGGGCCCCGATGTCGCGATCGAGACGCTGGAGGCCTACCGTGAGCGATACCGCCCGGTCGCGCGACTCGCGGGGCTCGAGCCCGAGTTCGAGGCAGCCGGCCCGCTCGATATGGTCGAGGACACCACGGCGACCGGCATGACTGACTTCTGGGGGATCTCGTTCACCTCCTCGTCCCTCGAGCACGGACCGATGCCGGATGACGAGCTCGAGCGCCGGCTCGCGCTGCTCCAGGCGGCGTGGCGTTTCTTCGACGAGGTCGCCGCGCGTGTGTCGCCCGAGCTGCAGAAGGGCGCGCGGGGCGGCGGACGCGACCGCGACGAGATCGTCCGTCACGTGTTCGGCAGCGAGCGGGAGGAGTATGCGAAGAAGGTCGGCGTCCGCACGGAGCCCGGCGTCATGCTCACGCCCGACGGACTCCGCACGCACCGCGAGCACTACGTCGCCGGCATCCGGGAGCACAACGTCGACGGAATGGCGGGGCGCTTCTGGACGCTCCGGTTCCTCATCCGCCACACGGCCTACCATGTGCTCGACCACGCCTGGGAGATGGAGGACCGCGACCTCTCCGAGAGCTAGTGCCCGGCGGCGAGCGAGTCCGCGCGCGGGTCGGCGCCGCCCTCGTACGAGCCGTCGGAGCGGCGGCGGATCATCTGGGCCCAGCCCATGAGCGGCGTGCGCGGCTCGACCAGCTCCACCTCGTGCCCGAGCGCGCGAAGCGCCTCGAGGGCGGGTGCGTCCGCGCCGTCGGACTCGATGACGAGACGGCGCAGCGGCGTGAAGGGCGCATCGGCCTGGAGCACCCATCGCGGCCGGTCGACGACCGCCTGGGGGTCCAGCCCGTCGTCGAGCAGTCCGGTCACCAGCTGCACCATGGTCTGCGGCTGACCGTCACCACCCATGGCGCCGAAGGTGACCTCCGCGCGTCCGTCCCGGAGCAGCATCCCCGGCATCAGGGTGTGCAGGGTCCGTGATCGTGGCGCGAGCGCGTTGGGGTGCGCGGGATCCAGGGAGAAGTACGCGCCGCGGTTCTGCAGCATGATGCCGGTCCGCCCGCCCATCACGCCGGAGCCGAAGCCCATGTAATTCGACTCGATGAGGCTGACGAGCATGCCGTCGGCATCCGCCGCGCACAGGTAGACGGTCCCGCCGCCCGGCGGGTTGGTGGGCGTGAACGCCTGCGCACGCTCCCGCTCGAGGCGGGACGCGAGCCATGTGGTGTGCGCCGGCGAGAGCAGGACCGACGGATCGGCCAGGCCGCGCTCCGCGTCGGCGACGCATCGGTCGCGCTCGCTCCAGGCGACCTTGATCGCCTCGGCCTGCGCGTGGATGCGCTCGGCCGAGCCGGGGGCTCCCATCGGCCAGTCCAGCCGGTCGAGGACGTTCAGGGCCATGAGGGCCGTGATGCCCTGCGAGTTCGGCGGCATCGTCGTCACCTCGACCCCGGCGTGGGTGGTGGAGATGGGGTCGACCCAGTCGCCCTGGTGCGCCGCGAGGTCGTCGGCGGCCAGCTCGCCGCCGGCTGCCTGTACGGCACGCGCGATCTCCTCGCCGATGGGACCGCCGTAGTAGGCGTCGCGCCCGGTCGAGGCCAGCGTGCGCAGCGTCTCGGCCAGGAGCGGCTGACGGAACGTGGAGCCCGGCTCTCCGGCACCGCCGAAGACGCCCCGGGCGCGCTCGTCGAAGAAGGACATCGACGAGCGGATGGAGCCGGACGTGATGCGAGTCAGCGCATACCCCTCGTCCGCCGTCCGAGCGGCGGGCAGGAGCGCATCGGCCAGGGAGCGACGTCCCCATCGCTCCAGCAGCGCGGCCCAGGCATCCACGGCGCCGGGCACGGTGATGGTCAGCGGCCCGCGCTGGGGCATCTGCTCGTGGCCTCCATCCCGAACGCGGTCGATGGTCAGCGCGGCGGGAGAGCGGCCGCTCCCGTTGTACCCGTGAAGACGCTGGTCGCCGGGATCCCACACGAGGGCGAACGCATCGCCGCCGAGCCCGCAGGCGTTGCCGTACACCACCGCCAGCATGGCGTTGGCAGCCACCGCAGCATCGACCGCGGTCCCGCCCGCGCGCAGCGCCTCGACGCCGGCCTCGGTGGCGAGGGGATGCGGGGTGGCAACCATTCCGTGCGGCGCGGTGATCGGAGCCATGTGACCGACCGTACCAGAGTCGGCGGGCGCACAATGGATGCGCCGCCAGAAGCGAAGGACGGAACGTGGACCGATGACTTCCCAGGACCAGCCAGGCGCCACCGCGCCGATGACGATCGCGGTGATCGGCGCCACCGGATTCGTCGGCAACAGCGTGGTCTCGCACCTCGCGCGTGCCGGTCACCGGGTGGTGGCCCTGTCGCGCGACGGCGGGCGTCGGGCCGGGTGGCCCGACAGCGTGGAGACGCGCGCGGCCGACGTCGCCAGCGGCGCGGGGCTGTCAGAGGGCCTCCAGGGGGCGGACGCGGCCGTTCACCTCGTCGCCATCCCCCGCCAGACGAAGGACGAGTCGTTCGCCGCGGTGAACGTGCGCGGCACGCAGCGCGCCGTCGAATCGGCGAGAGGGGCCGGGGTCCGCCGCTTCGTCCACCTCTCGGCACTCGGCGTGATCGACGACCCGAAGCTCGACTTCCTGTACTCGAAGTGGCTGGGCGAGCAGATCGTGCGTGACAGCGACCTCGAGTGGGTCGTGCTGCGCCCGTCGCTCCTCTTCGGCCCCGGCGACGGGTTCTTCAGCCTGGTGCGCACCACGCTGAAGTGGTGGTCGCCGGGGATCGTCGCCATCCCGGGTGACGGCAGCGCGCGGTTCCAGCCGCTCGCGGTGGACGACCTGGCGGTCGCCGTGGAGCGGTCGCTGGTCGACGCCGACCGGGCCGGATCGGTCTACGAGCTCGGCGGGCCCGAGTACTGGACCTACCGGCAGATCGTGGACGAGGTCATGAAGGTCACCGGCATGCGCCGATTCCGGCTCGGGATGCCGATTCCGCTCATCAGCGCCCTCACCTCGGTGACCGACCGCGTGCTGCCGATCTTCCCGGTCAGCCACGATCAGATCCAGTCGCTTCAGCGGCCGAACTCGACGGAGCTCGACGCCTTCGTGCGCGCCTTCGGCATCGAGCCGCGGCCGTTCGACGTGTCCTACCTCGGCCGCTAGGGCTCCGCCTCCCACGTCTCGCCGGGCTCGAGCAAGACGACGTCCGCGGCGGTGTGCTCCCGGAGCTCGTCCGGCGTTCCGGCCAGGACGGGGAGGGTGGCGTAGTGGACCGGGATGACGGTTGACGCGCCGACCAGGTCGGCCGCACGACCGGCATCCCGCGGACCCATCGTGTAGTGGCCGCCGATCGGCAGGACGGCGACCTCGGGGCTGAATCGCTCGCCGATCAGCTGCATGTCGCCGAACAGGTCGGTGTCGCCGGAATGGTAGACGGTGGTGCCGTCCTCGAATTCCATGACCCAGCCCCAGCAGCCGAGCTCGCGGGTGAGGGGCGCGTCGCCATCGGTCAGGGTCATGCCGCCGGTGTGGTCGGCACGGACCATGGTGAAGCCGATGCCGGCCGCCTCGAACGTGCCGCCCTTGTTCATGCCCACCGCCTCCACGCCCATCGCGCCGAGCTGCAGCTGCATC